>JAIYEJ010000304.1 GCA_027487055.1 Methylotenera sp.
AAATGCATCTGCGCCACAATGCTGAGCTGACACATTACGCAATTAGAAACAACCTTGTAGATTAATTTTAGACTACTTTAATCGTTAAGTAGTCTAAAATTAACATCGCAGTAAACGCCACTTAACTAGCTGTAAGTAAACTGTCATATAGCAAGATTTAAGCTATTTTCCCCTCTGTATTACCTCTTTACCATCTCAATTTTTTTACTATCATAGTGATATTCTTCATTTCAAGTTGAATTGTATTTTTGCTAATCAATTTTATTAAAAAGCCTTGTTAATATTGGCTTTGCATTGATTTTATTAATAAATTTTGATTGTTGAGTATTCAATTTTTTCATCAATAAAGGAGCTTGTTCCTAAAGAATTAGAAATTACTGCCGACACAGTTCACATCGGGCTACTTATTCGGTAAGAGACGAATGATAAGTTCTAAGCGAGTCAAAAGTTAGTATGTTTGAAATTTTTGAGCTAACCCTAAACTTTCTGAAAAGCTTACCGATAATAGTTTAACTGCAACGCAATTCAAACTTAATTGCAGCGCTTAAGCAGTAGTTTGTTATTGAATTTAACTTATTTAGGAGATTTATCATGGCTTCAGTTATTAACACCAATGTAGCATCATTAAACACACAACGTAGCTTATCTAGCTCACAAGCTGGTTTAAACACAGCAATTCAACGTTTGTCATCTGGTATGCGTATCAATAGCGCTAAAGATGACGCTGCTGGCTTATCAATTGCTTCACGTATGGATTCACAAATTCGCGGCCAACAAGTGGCTATTCGTAATGCTAACGACGGTATTTCATTAGCGCAAACTGCTGAGGGTGCGTTAGGTGCTGTTTCAGATAACTTACAACGTATTCGTGAATTGTCTATTCAAGCTTCAAATGCAACAAATACACAAGTTGACCGTGACGCGTTGAACTCAGAAGTAACACAACTTAAAGCTGAGATTGAGCGTGTAGCTAACCAAACCTCATTCAACGGTACTAAACTATTAGATGGTAGCTTCTCTGGCGCTAACTTCCAAGTAGGTGCAAACGCAACAGAAACAATCGCTGTTGGCTCTATAGTAGATGCTAACTTAGCTACTCTTGGTGGTACAGTTAACGTTGCAACTACTTCAGCTGCAGCAAGTGGTATCACTGGCTTTGCTACAGCGATTGCTGCAGGTGGTGTGACAATCAATGGTGTTGATATTGGTGCTATTAGTTCAGCAGGTAGTGCTGCTGAACGTGCTGGTCAATTAGTTAACGCAATTAACCAAGTATCTGGTCAAACTAACGTTGGCGCCAATTATGACAATGCAACTGGTCAAATTACATTACGTAGTTCATCCGGTAACATCACTTTTGGTGGTACTGCAGATGATGCCACAGAAGCTGGTTTTACAAATACTACTGGTACTGCAACAGCTACTGCTACCGTTGGCATTACTGGCTTAAGCGTGTCTTCATTTGCTGGAGCACAATTAGCAATTACACAAATTGACCAAGCTTTAGCTCAAGTCAATACTGCACGTGCAAACCTAGGTGCTACTCAAAACCGCTTTACATCAGTAGTTAGCAACTTGCAAAACTCTGTTGAAAACTTATCAGCTTCTAAATCACGCATTATGGATGCTGACTTCGCAGCAGAAACAGCTAACCTAACACGTGGCCAAATCTTGCAACAAGCTGGTACAGCCATGCTAGCACAAGCTAACTCATTGCCAAACGGTGTGTTAGCTTTGTTAAGAGGTTAATAGTTTTAAGTAATTTGATTCAACTTCCACAGGGTTATATTTAACCCTGTGGATTTTTGACAAGGAGTTTAATTATGTTTAACTCAGGCATAGATGGAATTAGTGGCATGAACAAATCGGCTAGCGCAAATAAAACAGCGACTGGCCAAATTGCGTTAGTGGCAACTTCAGAGTCGAAAACATTAAGTAATGTGGATTTACAGGTGGAAAAAGAGGAATTAGTTGGTGCAGTTAAAAAATTAAATGAACATGTCGCGCCAGCATTACAAACGATAGAGTTTTTTTTGGACCAAGAATCGAAGCGCATGATTGTGAAAGTGGTTGATACTGAAACACAAAAAGTACTTAGACAAATACCGAATGAGGAAGTCGTGGCCATGTCTAAAACACTAGACAAGCTGCAAGGCTTGGTCATCAGGCAAACTGCCTAAATTGTAAATGCATAAATGTTGCTAAAAATAAAGTGAGGAATACAAAATGCCGATAACATCTGCAGGAATAGGGTCAGGACTCGACGTGAATTCTATTATCACGGGCCTAATGAATGTAGAGCGGCAGCCACTGACACTTTTGGCAACTAAAAAATCGGCATTTCAAACCCAAGTATCTGCATATGGCAGCTTAAAAAGTGCGCTTTCTTCTTTTCAAACATCAGTGAGTGCGCTTTCTAGCCCTGCAAAATTTAATGTGCAAACCGCTATTTCAGGTAATGCTGATGTATTTACCGCAACCTCAAACGGTTCAGCAGCTGTTGCAAATTATGCAGTGACTGTTAATCAATTAGCACAGCAACAAAAGCTAGGTTCAGCAGGATTTACTAATATTTCTGACCCAGTCGGTACAGGCACATTAAGTATATCTTTTGGTACTTTTACACCAGAAGTGCTGATACCACTTACGCCAAGCACATTTACACCAAACCCTAACAAAACCAATCTTAACATTACGATTAATAGTTCAAACAATAGTTTAGCAGGCCTTCGCGATGCCATTAATGCACAAAATGCAAGTGTTACAGCAAGCATTGTGAATGATGGCAGTACAAATCGTTTAGTAATCACATCAAAAGATACCGGCGAGATCAATAGCTTAAAAATTACTACAGTAGATAACGACGATAACGACAATACAAATACAGCAGGATTATCACGTTTTGCTTATGATCCAACCGCTGCTGTTGGAAGCGGAAAGAATCTAAGCTCATTGCAAGATGCTAAAAATGCACTTTTAAATATTGATGGTATTCCTGTGGTTAAGTCTAGCAACACAGTCACTGATGCGATAGAAGGCGTTACACTTAACTTACTTAAAAGCAGTAATAGTGTGAGTGTTAACCTTGGGATTGCGACAAACCAAGATAAAATTAAAGAATCTGTCACAGCGTTTGTGGATGCATTTAATAAGCTCGATACCACAATGCGTAATTTAACTAGGTTTGGCGGCGAAGGCGGATCATCTGGTCCGCTTTTAGGGGATTCAACTACAAGGGCAATTACCAATCAAATAAAAGGGGTTTTGTCTAAGAGTATTGAAGGGGCGGGTAGCTTAACTACATTGAACCAACTTGGGGTTACATTTCAGCGTGATGGTAAATTAGCACTAGACGCTACTAAACTTAACAGTGCAATGAGCACTAATGTGAAGGATATTTCGGCTTTATTTGCCCCTTCAGCAAAGGCAACTGACCCCTTAATTACCTTTTCAGGCAGCACCAGCAAAACCCAATCTGGCACTTATGCAGTCACTGTCAGTCAGCTTGGAACCACTACAACAAATGCCGAAGGCACAATTAATGGCACGACTGCTACAGGCAGTACGACCAATTTAGTTGGTGCAACTGGCACCGTGGCAGAAGGCTTAAGCTTGAAAATTAATGGTGGTAGTTTGGGCGCACGCGGCACAGTGACATTTTCAATTGGCTATGCCGCGCAGTTAGATGCAGTACTCACAAATTTATTAAGTACTGATGGTCTTTTAAATGCTAGAACCACTGGCATTGCAACCTCAATCAAACGTGTGGATGATCAATCTGCAAAAATTAGTAGCCGTTTAGCTTCGGTCGAGGCGCGCTATCGTGCACAGTACACAAGGTTAGATACTTTGTTATCCAGCATGTCGACCACCAGCAGTTTTTTAACGCAACAAATTAAAACGTTAAACGCCAATAATGGTAGTTAACTAAAAATGTAATCAATAATAAGAGAAGGATAAGACGATGTTTGGATTAAATAAAAGTGGGGCAAACGTTTACTCACAAATGAGCATGGAAACAGGTGTGCTGGCGGCGAGTCCAAACAAGCTAACGATTATGCTGTATGAAGGCGCAATTACAGCTTGTCGAAGTGCAATTGACCATATGCAGCACAAAGATATTCAGCATAAAGGTGAAATGCTTTCTAAAGCGATATTGATTATTGAAAGTGGTTTACGTTTAAGTCTAGACAAAAAAGTAGGCGGAGAAATTGCAGAAAGTTTAGATAATCTTTATGCATATATGAGTCATAGACTCACTGTTGCTAATATTCGCAATCAACCAGAGATGGTGAACGAAGTTATTAAGCTGCTAATTGAGTTGAAAAGCGCTTGGGAAGCGATAGGCGAAGATCAAATAAAGCCTGCAACGATATCTGAAGTGACTAAGCCTTTGCTTTCAAGCCAAAGTTCATTGTCAGCTAATAAGCATATTGCGCATTATGTGGGAGCATAAACCTATGGCTTATCAAAATACAATGCACATTTACGAGGCTATAGAGTCGTTAAGTGAACAGATGCTTGTTGCAGCACAAAAAGAAGATTGGGATAAATTGGTGGAGCTTGAAAGTAGCTGTGCGCAGTATGTACAACAGCTAAAGTATTATCAAAATGTGTTACCACTTTCAAAAGATCTACAAGAACAAAAAAAATCTAGCATTCAGCGTATTTTAGCTAATGATAGCCAAATTCGTGATCTAGTCTCGCCACAAATGGCATCATTAAGTGCTTTAATCAGCAGTACTCAAAACGGTAAAAAGCTATCTAGCAAGTATAACGAATGACCTAAAAGAAACAGCCATGTTAAATAAAGTCGACACAGCTGGCATCAATCCGGTTTCAAAAGTCTCACCAGTATTGGCTGTTGAGCCTGTCGCTTCATTAATACAATCGCTTAATAACAATGCAGAACAGTTTGTAAAAGGTCAAGAATATCAGGCGCAAGTATTATCAAAACTAGGGGATGGTACTTATACTGTAAAAGTTAAATTAGAAAATGAACTGAAAGATACGCTCATTA
>JAIYEJ010000207.1 GCA_027487055.1 Methylotenera sp.
CACCCACACCCACTTCTTGGCCATCTTTAACCGTAATAATGCAACCTAATTGGAAAGTCACATTCACAGATTGATCACCACCTGCAATTTTAACTTCATTACCATTCGCGTCTAATAATTTAACTTGTGGACGCACACCTTTTGTTTGACCCGCACGTTGTTTAGGGTCGATTACCACCAATGATGACAAGCCAGTAACATCATCGATTTGTTTCGCAACTGTAATACCCTCTTCAACGTTCTCAAACTTAATAAAGCCTGCGTATTCAGTAATAATCGGACGCGTATGCGGATCCCAAGTAGCAAGTACTTGACCAGCTTTAACCACTTTGCCATCCATTACCGTTAATGTCGCACCATAAGGCACTTTATGACGCTCACGCTCACGGCCATTGTCATCAGCAATTATTACTTCACCATTACGCGAAATCACAATTTGCTCGCTACGATTATTTGTGACATAACGCATAGTAGAAGTGAAACTTAAAGTACCGTTAGATTTACTTTCCACTTGTGAAACAGAAGCCGCGCGCGATACCGCTCCACCGATGTGGAATGTACGCATTGTTAACTGTGTTCCTGGCTCACCGATTGATTGTGCAGCAATTACACCAACTGCTTCACCCATGCTAATGAGCTTGCCACGGCCTAAATCTCGTCCGTAACAAGTAGCACAGATGCCATAACGCGTTTCACAAGTAAGCGCTGTGCGCACTTTTACTTCATCAATACCTAGCGCATCGATTTTCTCAACTTCATCTTCGCCTAAAAGCGTACCTGCAGGATAGATCACTTCTTGCGTTTCTGGATGAATTACATCTAACGCCGCTGTACGGCCTAAAATACGGTCATGTAATGGCTCAACCACTTCACCACCTTTTACTAAGGCTTTAGTGACTAAACCGTCGCTAGTACCACAATCATGCTCTGTCACAACCAAATCTTGTGTTACATCCACTAGACGACGTGTTAAATAACCTGAGTTCGCAGTTTTTAACGCAGTATCAGCCAAGCCTTTACGCGCACCGTGTGTTGAAATAAAGTATTGCAACACGTTTAGTCCATCACGGAAGTTAGCCGTAATTGGCGTTTCAATAATGGAACCATCTGGTTTCGCCATCAAACCACGCATACCCGCTAATTGACGGACCTGCGCCGCAGATCCACGCGCACCAGAGTCCGCCATCATATAAATTGCGTTAAATGATTCTTGCTTAAGCGCCTTACCATCTTTGTCTTTAGCTTGATTTCCATCTGCATCTAGCACATTCTCTTCACGCAGTTGTTTCATCATCGCATCAGCAACTTTGTCGCCTGCACGACCCCAAATGTCGACCACTTTATTGTATCGCTCACCTTGTGTTACCAAACCAGAAACGTATTGATCTTCAATCTCTTTCACCTCAGCCTCAGCTGCGCCAATCAGCGCACCTTTTTCTGGTGGTACTAACATGTCATTAATTGAAATTGAAATACCTGCTTTAGTTGCATAGGTATAACCTGTGTACATCAATTTATCAGCAAAGATAACTGTTTCACGGATACCCACCTTGCGGAATGATGCATTGATCAGCTTTGAAATTTCTTTCTTTTTCAATGCTTTATCAATCAAACTAAATGGCAAGCCAGCTGGTAAGATTTCCGATAGCAAAGCACGTCCAACAGTTGTTTCGTATCGTGTTGTTTTTTCTGCTTTATTACCTTCTACATCTAAATCAAACTCTTTAATACGTACTGTGATTTTTGCGTGCAAATCAATCATGTTTTGATCAAACACGCGCTGCACCTCTTTAACATCGGCAAAACGCATACCTTCACCACGTGCGGCAACCTTGTCCCGCGTCATGTAGTACAAGCCCAACACAATATCTTGTGATGGCACAATAATTGGCTCACCGTTGGCTGGAGACAATACGTTGTTTGAAGCAAGCATTAAGGTGCGTGCTTCCATTTGCGCCTCTAGGCTCAATGGAACGTGCACGGCCATTTGGTCACCGTCAAAGTCGGCGTTGAATGCCGCACAAACAAGCGGGTGCAATTGAATCGCTTTACCTTCAATCAAGATAGGCTCAAAAGCTTGAATACCTAAACGGTGCAAGGTAGGCGCACGGTTTAATAGTACCGGATGTTCGCGGATTACGTCCTCGAGGATATCCCATACTTCTGGTCCTTCTTCTTCTACTTTCTTTTTTGCTGCTTTAATGGTTGTTGCTAAACCTAACACTTCCAATTTATGGAAAATAAATGGTTTAAATAGCTCAAGCGCCATTTTCTTAGGCAAACCGCATTGGTGCAATTTCAGTTGTGGACCAACCACAATAACTGAACGACCTGAGTAGTCCACACGCTTACCAAGCAAGTTTTGACGGAAACGGCCGCCTTTACCTTTAATCATATCAGCGAGTGATTTCAATGGACGCTTGTTGGCGCCTGTCATCACTTTGCCGCGACGACCATTGTCTAGTAACGAATCTACAGCTTCTTGCAACATACGTTTTTCATTACGTACAATGATTTCTGGTGCTTTTAACTCTAACAAGCGTTTCAAACGGTTGTTACGGTTAATCACGCGACGATACAAATCATTCAAGTCAGATGTCGCAAAGCGACCGCCGTCCAATGGCACCAATGGGCGTAACTCTGGTGGCAACACTGGCAAGATTTCCAAAATCATCCACTCTGGTTTAATGCCAGATTTTTGGAATGCTTCTAATACTTTTAAGCGTTTTGCGATTTTTTTAATTTTCGCTTCACTGCCTGTATCACGCAAGTCTTGACGTAGTGTTTCAATTTCATTATGAATGTTCATCGTGCGCAATAATTCGCGTACAGCTTCAGCACCCATGACAGCATTGAACTCATCACCAAATTCTTCTACTTTAGCTAAGTAATCATCTTCGGTAAGCAATTGACCACGTGTAAGCGGGGTCATACCAGGATCAACGACAATAAATGCTTCAAAGTACAATACACGCTCGATATCGCGCAATGCAATATCTAGCACCATACCCAAACGGCTTGGTAGTGATTTTAAGAACCAAATGTGCGCAACTGGTGATGCCAACTCAATATGGCCCATACGCTCACGACGTACCTTACTTAACGTAACTTCAACACCACATTTTTCGCATATAACACCACGGTGTTTTAAGCGTTTATATTTTCCGCACAAACACTCGTAATCTTTAATTGGGCCAAAGATTTTTGAGCAGAACAAACCATCACGCTCAGGTTTAAAAGTACGGTAGTTAATGGTTTCTGGCTTTTTAACTTCGCCATATGACCACGAACGAATCTTCTCAGGTGAAGCTAATGCAATTTTAATCGCATCAAATTCTTCTTCTTGCGTAACCTGTTTAAATAAGTCTAATAGAGCTTTCATCTGAATTCTCTCCTTAATTGCGATCTAAATCGATGTCGATAGCGAGTGAACGAATTTCTTTCACTAACACGTTGAATGACTCTGGCATGCCAGCATCGATTTTGTGTTCGCCTTTAACAATGTTTTCATACACTTTGGTACGACCGTTGACGTCATCCGATTTGACGGTAAGCATTTCTTGTAAGGTGTACGAAGCACCATACGCCTCCAATGCCCAAACCTCCATCTCACCAAAACGTTGACCACCAAACTGTGCTTTACCGCCCAATGGTTGTTGAGTAACCAATGAGTAAGGGCCAGTAGAACGGGCATGCATTTTGTCATCCACCAAGTGATGTAATTTCAATACATGCATATATCCCACAGTCACAGGTCGCTCAAAAGCATCGCCTGTGCGACCATCAAAGAGAGTCACCTGTGTTTTACCTGCATGGAACTGTAACTGCTTAGTACGCGCATCGTCATCTGGGAAAGCCAAGTCAAGCATTGCTTTAATGTCAGACTCTGCTGCACCGTCAAATACTGGTGTTGCAAAAGGCACACCATCTTGTAAATTGCGTGCTAACTCTACAACTTCAGCATCAGTATAAGACTTAATATCCTCTTTTTTACCTGTGCTGTCGTTATACACTTGCTCTAAAAACTTGCGAATTTCAGCAACTTTAACTTCAGACTCAAGCATTTCTTGAATACGCAAACCTAAACCCTTAGCTGCCCAACCCAAATGCACTTCTAAGATTTGACCAATGTTCATCCGTGAAGGAACGCCAAGTGGATTCAACACGATGTCGAGTGGCGTACCATCCGCCATGTGTGGCATATCTTCTACTGGACAGATTTTTGAAATCACACCCTTGTTACCGTGACGACCCGCCATTTTGTCACCTGGTTGAATGCGGCGTTTAACAGCCAAATACACTTTCACCATTTTTTGTACGCCAGGTGGTAATTCGTCACCTTGGGTTAGTTTACGTTTTTTCTCGTCAAATTTGCTATCGAAAGCTACACGAGCTTGACTCAAGCTGTCCTTCAATTGTTCTAATTGACGTGCTGCTTCTTCGTCACTCAAGCGAATATCAAACCAATCATAACGACCGACTGAGTCAAGGTATTCCGCAGTAACTTTGTCACCTTTTTTCAGCTTGTTTGGACCACCAGTCGCAACTTTTCCATCCAACAAGCGACGGATACGACCGAAAGCATCATCCTCAACAATACGCATTTGGTCAGCCAAATCTGTTTTGTAATGCGCTAGTTGGTCATCGATAATTTGTTGTGCGCGTGCGTCGCGGTCAATACCTTCACGCGTAAACACTTGCACATCAATCACCGTGCCGCTCATGCCTGAAGGCACACGTAACGATGTATCTTTTACGTCAGACGCTTTTTCACCAAAAATCGCACGTAATAGTTTTTCTTCAGGTGTTAGTTGTGTTTCCCCTTTTGGTGTCACTTTACCCACCAACACATCACCAGCTTCTACTTCAGCACCAATGTAGATAATACCTGACTCATCTAGACGTCCAAGCATACGCTCGCTTAAGTTAGAAATATCTTGTGTGATGTCCTCTGGGCCTAGTTTCGTGTCGCGGGCTACTACTGAAAGTTCTTCAATATGAATTGAAGTATAGCGATCGTCAGCAACTACACGCTCTGAAATTAAAATAGAGTCCTCGTAGTTATAGCCGTTCCAAGGCATAAAGCCTACCAACATATTTTGACCAAGTGCTAACTCACCCATGTCAGTAGAAGCACCATCAGCAACAATATCGCCACGCACCAAACTGTCACCAACCTTCACCAATGGGCGTTGATTGATATTAGTATTTTGGTTTGAACGGGTATATTTAGTGAGGTTATAAATATCAACGCCTACCTCACCTGCTTTTGCTTCGTCATCATTTACACGAATCACGATACGTGACGAATCAACATAATCAACTATACCACCACGACGCGCTTGCACTGTTGTGCCTGAGTCAATTGCAACAGTACGCTCAATACCAGTACCTACAACTGCTTTTTCAGCACGTAAGCATGGCACAGCCTGACGTTGCATATTTGCGCCCATCAATGCACGGTTTGCATCGTCGTGCTCTAAGAATGGGATTAAAGATGCTGCCACCGATACAATCTGACTTGGCGCCACGTCCATATATTGCACGCGATCTGGCTGAGTCATTGTAAATTCATTTAAATGACGTGATGAAATAAGCGCTTCTTTAAATAGACCTTTAGTGTCCAACTCTGTATTTGCTTGCGCAATCATGAATTGGCTTTCTTCGATAGCAGACAAGTAATCAATCGTATCAGAAACTTTATTGCCCTCTACACGACGATAAGGTGTTTCTAGGAAACCGTATTGGTTGGTACGAGCATACAATGCCAGTGAGTTAATCAAACCAATGTTAGGACCTTCTGGCGTCTCAATCGGGCAAACACGACCGTAATGGGTTGAGTGTACGTCACGCACCTCAAAGCCTGCACGCTCACGGGTTAAACCACCAGGGCCTAGTGCAGAAATACGGCGTTTATGCGTAATCTCAGACAACGGGTTAGTTTGATCCATAAACTGTGACAATTGGCTTGAACCAAAGAATTCACGAATCGCGCTAGAAACCGGTTTTGCATTAATTAAATCATGCGGCATTAAATTATCAGATTCCGCTTGGCTTAAACGCTCTTTAACTGCGCGCTCTACACGTACTAAACCGGCGCGGAATTGGTTTTCTGCCAACTCGCCAACTGAACGAATACGACGGTTCCCTAGGTGATCAATATCATCAATTTCGCCATGTCCATTCCGTAGTTCTAATAAAACGCCAATGACAGCAAGAATGTCGTCATTAGAAAGTATATTTGAACCTTGATCGCCTTGCACACCTACTCGCTCATAAAATTTACGCATCCAATTTGCACTGCGTTCTTCTTGCTTTGTTGGGTAGGCGCGACGATTAAACTTCATACGACCTACAACAGATAAATCGTAGCGCTCTTCATTAAAGAACAAGCCATTAAATAGTGCTTCCACAGCTTCTTCTGTTGGCGGTTCACCAGGGCGCATCATGCGATAAATCGCTACTTTGGCGCTATATTGGTCAGGAATTTCATCAATACGTAATGTTTGAGAAATAAAATCACCATGATCAAGATCATTCGTGTAAAGCGTATTAATTTCTGTTACTTTTGCTTCGATTAATTTTTCAATCAAAGTTTCAGTGATTTCGTCATTTGCAGTTGCTACGATTTCGCCTGTTTCTTTATCAACAATATTATTCGCAAGTGCACGACCCAAAATAAAGTCTGTAGGTACTACAATTTTTGATACATTCGCTTTTTCAATATCACGAATATGTTTCACAGTAATGCGTTTATCTTTAGCTACGAGTACGTTGCCAGCCTTGTCCGTAATATCAAATTTAGCGACTTCGCCACGTAAACGATCAGCAACTAATTCAAACTCAACGCCTTTAGGGCCGATATGGAAAGTATCAGTATCATGGAAAATTTCTAAAATTTGCTCTGGCGTAAAGCCTAATGCTTTAAGCAATATTGTTACCGGCATTTTACGACGGCGATCGACACGGAAATATAAATAATCTTTAGGGTCGAATTCGAAATCTAGCCATGAACCACGGTATGGAATAATCCGTGCTGAGAATAACAACTTGCCTGATGAATGCGTTTTACCACGATCGTGCTCAAAGAACACACCTGGGCTACGATGCAATTGCGAAACAATCACGCGCTCAGTACCGTTAATCACAAATGATCCATTTTCAGTCATCAAAGGCAATTCGCCCATGTAAACTTCTTGTTCTTTCACTTCTTTTACGGTGGGCTTTGAAGCCTCTTTATCCATAATTGTTAAGCGCACTTTGACGCGCAATGGCGCAGCGTATGTTAATCCTCGCTGCTGACATTCTTTAACATCGAATGGCTCACTACCTAGTTGGTAGCTTACATAATCTAAACGGGCGTTACCTGAATGGCTGATAATTGGAAAAACTGATCCAAATGTTGACTCAAGGCCATCATTAGTACGTTTATCTGCTGGAATTTCTGCTTGCAAAAATGCCTTGTAAGATTCCAACTGCATTGCAAGTAAATAAGGTACTTCTTGCACACTTTCGCGTTTGGCAAAACTCTTACGAATGCGTTTTTTTTCGGTAAAGGAATAGCTCATAGCGTCTCCTGAAATTTTGAGGGTAGAAGACAAAACACTTTTCATCCACTGCAATGTTTTGATTTCTAACTTCGAATTATAAAAAACTGTTTATACAGTTACATTTTGTTACAAATGGTATCGCTTAAAACGACTAAAGCTGACGGTCTCCCGTCAGCCTTGCCAATTCAATTACTTGAATTATTTAATTTCGCCAGTTGCGCCAGCTTCAATCAATTTTTTCAATGCTGCATCTGCATCAGCTTTATTAACGCCTTCTTTAATTGCTTTTGGTGCGCCATCAACTAAGTCTTTTGCTTCTTTCAAACCTAACGCTGTTAATTCGCGAACGGCTTTAATTACGCTTACTTTTTGCTCGCCTGCTGTTAACAAGATAACGCTAAATTCAGTTTGCTCAGCCGCTGCTGCTGGGGCTGCGCCACCAGCTGCGCCACCAGCTGCTACTGCTACTGCAGCTGCTGATACGCCAAATTTTTCTTCTACTTCTTTAATGAGCGCTGTTAGCTCCATTACTGTCATGCTACCTACAGCATCTAAAATATCTGCATTTGAAATTGCCATTTTTTAATCCTTAAATTGAATATGTTTTGTAAATTAAGCTGCTTTAGTTTCACTTACCGCTGCTAACGCACGTGCAAACTTAGTTGGCACTTCGTTGAGGGTACGTGCAAATTTCGCCAACAAATCTTCGCGACTGAGCATAGATGCCAATGCTTGAACGCCTGCGGCATTCAATACATCGTTTGGCATTGCGCCTGCTTTAATCACAAATTTATCGTTTGCTTTTGCAAAGTTGTTCATCACTTTTGCGGCTGATACTGGGTCGGCAGAAATACCGAACACCAATGGACCTACCATATCGTTTGCCAAGTCTGAAAATGCAGTGCCTTCAACAGCACGACGTACTAGTGTATTTTTCAAAACACGTAAGTAAACGCCTGATTTTCGTGCTTCTGCACGCAATACGGTCATGTCTGCAACACCCATGCCGCGATACTCAGCTAGAACGATTGCTTGCGCTTTAGCGATTTGTTCACTAACTTCAGCAACTACTGCTTTTTTCTCTGTTAAATTAAGACTCAAGGTCTTTTCTCCTTCCGTTAATGAAAGTACAAAACTTAGTTTTGCACCACTCACGGCGTCCTTATTCAGGCAATACTAAAACATATCCTGTGTCGGGTTCGCCATCTGCGTTGGAATTAGCAAATAAATCACAGAGGATGAAAGTAATAAAATCCTTTCCTCACCCATGATTTACCCGCTTCAATTAAACCCTAAACTACAAAAACCTATCGGGTTCCAACGGTCTTTGATGCTCTTGTTACCAACAAAATGTTAATAACAAGCCCAAAGTTCTTTTGTTGAGCAATTTACTACTCAATAAATCTAAATATTATGCAATGCTCGTTTGGTCTACGCGCACACCAGCACCCATGGTGCTAGAAACTGATAGTTTTTTCAAAAATACGCCTTTAGCAGTTGCTGGTTTCGCCTTACCCAATGCGTCCATTAGCGCAGCTAAATTACCTTGTAATTGCTCAACGGTAAATGAAGCACGTCCAATGGTGCAGTGAATAATGCCACCTTTATCAGTACGATATTGCACTTGACCTGCTTTTGCATTTTTAACTGCGGCAGCTGCATCAGGCGTTACTGTACCCACTTTTGGGTTAGGCATTAAGCCACGCGGACCTAACACTTGACCAAGCGTTCCCACAATACGCATTGCATCTGGTGTTGCAATCGCAACATCAAAGTCCAAGAAACCTGCTTTTACTTTTTCAGCTAAATCTTCGAAACCAACGATGTCAGCACCCGCTGCTTTAGCCGCCTCAGCCTGCGCACCTTGTGCAAACACAGCAACACGCGTTGTTTTACCTGTTCCGTTTGGCAATACAATCGCGCCACGAATAAGCTGATCTGATTTACGTGCATCAATACCCAAATTCACAACAGCATCAATTGACTCATTAAATTTTGCCGTTGCGCCTTCTTTAACCAAACTTAACGCTTCATTGACTGGATAAAGTTTTTCACGATCTATTTTTGCGCGAAGCGCGTTAATTCTTTTAGCCATGTTATACACCCTCCACTTCAATACCCATGCTACGCGCACTACCAGCGATGGTGCGAACTGCGGCATCCATATCTGCTGCAGTGAGGTCAGGCATTTTTGTTGTTGCGATTTCTTCTGCTTGTTTGCGAGTGATTTTACCGACTTTATCAGTATGCGGACGTGCTGATCCTTTTTCAATTTTCGCAGCTTTTTTGATCAGAATTGTCGCTGGCGGCGTTTTCATCACAAAGGTGAAGCTCTTATCAACAAATGCGGTAATCACAACTGGAATTGGCAACCCTGGCTCTACGCCTTGAGTTGCAGCGTTAAACGCTTTACAGAACTCCATAATATTTAAGCCGCGCTGGCCCAATGCCGGGCCTACTGGTGGGCTTGGGTTAGCTTTACCTGCAGGGATCTGCAGTTTAATATAGCCAAGTACTTTTTTTGCCATTTTATTACTCCTAATGTGGGTGCAAACGCTTTAATTCAAATTAAAGCTCCCCTGTTTAACAAATACTACTCAATACTATTTACTACCTAAATTTTAAATCAAACTTCTTTTTCAATTTGACTAAAATCTAATTCAACTGGTGTCGCGCGACCAAATATGACCACCGAAACACGCAACTTACTTTTCTCGTAGTTAATCTCTTCAACAGCGCCAGAGAAATCTTTAAACGGACCATCAACCACGCGAACTGTCTCCCCCTTCTCAAAGGTGAGTTTCTGCGTTGGATTTGATTTACTGTCATCCATACGCTGAAGAATAATCTCTACTTCTTTATCTTTAATTGGCGTAGGACGCTGTGCACTACCGCCAATAAAAGCGGTAACACGTGGCGTACTTTTGATTAAATGCCAACTTTCGTCAGACATGCTCATTTGCACCAATACGTAACCTGGGTATAAGCGGCGCTCTGATATTTTTTTAACACCCGCCTTCATTTCAATCACTTCTTCAACTGGCACTAAAATGTCGCCAAATTGATCTTGTAATTCTGAACGCGCAATACGCTCTTCGATAGCTGCTTTTACAGATTTCTCCATACCAGAAAAGGCTTGGACTGCATACCAACGCATACTCATTAAGCACTCCGTCCCATTAACCACTGCACCATGTAAGCAAAACCGATATCAACCACAGCCAAGAACGCTGCCATAATCACCACCAAAACAAATACTGCTAAGGTAGTTTGAATGGTCTCTTTTCGAGTTGGCCAAACAACCTTCTTCG
Organism: Methylotenera sp.; assembly: GCA_027487055.1. GTDB lineage: Bacteria > Pseudomonadota > Gammaproteobacteria > Burkholderiales > Methylophilaceae > Methylotenera_A. The sequence goes on from JAIYEJ010000207.1 coordinate 10,862, forward strand.
CTTCAGCTATCGATTCACCAATGAAACCTAGCCCCGCCTGGCCCAAAGGCGTTGTCCATAACACAGCAATAGCAGCGCCAGCACCCGCTAATACAGCAAGAATGCGCAATACCAAGGCTTTATCTGCAAGAACATAAAAGCCAGCAATGCCAGCCGCCAATAATAGCGCGGACAATACCAGCTTAATTTTATCTATCATAGTGTCAGTCTTAAATTTATTATCTGCTCAAATATTTGAGCAGATATTTCTTATATTTGGCAGGCCAAGAGGGTCTCGAACCCCCAACCCTCGGTTTTGGAGACCGATACTCTACCAATTGAGCTATTGGCCTGTACTTCTCAAACCAAAAGCTGCACGGGTTGTTGTGCAGCTTTTGTTATCAACACTGATTACTCGATGATTTTCGCAACAACACCCGCACC
>JAIYEJ010000256.1 GCA_027487055.1 Methylotenera sp.
CCTGCCGAGATGTCTCACGGGACAGCGAAAATGGCAGCAGATGTTCAAATTGGCATGCAGGGAGGTGCAGAGCAAAGCCTCACGGAAATTTCTGAACCCAATAAAGCAACGGATGCGGAAAGAAAATATATTGCACTTAGGCATCATTTGCAAATTGAAACACCAGCAGAAAAAATGCAAGTCGCTTTTGATGCAGCAGTCAAGCATTGTGAAATGCTAAATTGCCAGCTCTTGAGCGCAAACTACAATAAAGAAACCCAGTACAGCCCGCCATCTGCAAGCTTAAGTCTGCGCGTACCGCCTTGAAGTGTAGAAATATTTTTATCTGGCCTTGCCAAAAATGGCGAAGCGATACAACACGGGCGTGATATTGAGGATAAGACTCATCAAGTGGTGGATACAGATGCAAGAATTAAAAACCTAACCAGTTTGAGGGATAGACTGCGTAGCATGTTAGATGATAAAACGGCAAAGTTTAAAGACATTATTGAAGTAGAGCGTGAACTTGCAAATACGCAAAGTGAGTTAGATGGGCTCAACAGTATGCGAAAAATTTTATCGCTTGAGACAGATTTAGTCGCGGTAAATATTGATTTTTCTGCTAAGCATGGAATTGCAGAACAAGGTTTTTTTGCACCAGTCTTAAGCGCGATTAAAAATGCGGGGCGCGTGATGATGGAAAGTTTTGCTGCGGTAATAACATTTGTAATGAGCGCAATCCCTTGGTCATTAATTGGTGTTCCGGTTATTTGGTTGGTAAGAAAATATTGGAGCAAAACTAAATCTAAATCTAAATTGCAATAGGTTTTAGTTGGCTTGCTCAATAGTTGAAACGTTGTAAATATACATAAAGATAAATGAATTTTTTCAAATATACATTTTTTTTCATTTTTGCGCTTTTTAGTGGCAACCAGTTGTTTGCCTCTGAAGAAGTAAGCGTTAATGAAACAAGCACAAAAGAAGCTGACACCAAAAAGCTTGTTGAAATTGAGGCTTGGCCGCTTTTAATTTCTGGCAAGGATTTGTCAGAAGATGATTATTTGGGTGAGGTGCCACGTGTGCTTACAGTTTCGAGGCTTTCTCAGCCGCTATCAGATACGCCATCTGCAGTCACCATTGTTGACAGAGCAACGATTCGCGCTTCGGGGATAGTAGATTTACCTGAAATTTTTCGTTTAGTACCAGGTATGTATGTGGGAGTGAATGCTGGATACGTACATAATACTAATCACGTAATAAGTTACCATGGCATGACTTCGGCTTATTCAGGGTCTATGCAAGTGATGATTAATGGGCGCTCAGTTTATACGCCTCTATTTGGTGGTGTTAATTGGAGTGAGTTGCCGATTGTACTTGCCGATATTGAGCGCATTGAAGTCACCCGTGGCCCTAACGCAGCAAGCTATGGTGCAAACTCATATTTTGGCGTGATTAATATCATCACACAAAACCCGTCGGACGCACCTAATAACAGCATTATTGCCACGCATGGCAATGGCCGTAATGAAATGTTTTATCGACATGCAGATAAAGTAAATGATTTTACTTATCGCTTATCTACAGGCTACCGTCAAGATGATGGCTTAGATAACCGTAATGACTTTAAGAGAACAAGGCTGTTAAATGCCCAAGCAGATTATCGAATTAACGATAAAAATAGTTTAGAGCTCGAATTTGGATTAGCTGATGGCGCACGTGGTGAGGGTGATATTAACGAAGATCCATTTATATTTTTACCTCGCACCAAGCAAATGAATAATCATTACCAGCTCATACGCTGGCGTCATAACATCAATCAAGAGAGTGATTTTGTTTTGCAGGCATTTCATCACTATGATCGATCTGATGATCAAACCACTTCAGTAAATTTGAGGCCATTACTTGGAATATTTGGCCCATTTCTTTTAAATGACAAGATTACCATTAAAAATGAAGTAATCACGGAGCGCTTTGATATTGAGGCTCAGCACAATTTAAATATTACTAAAAAGATTAGAGCGGTATGGGGTGGAAGTTTTCGTCGAGATATGATGTATGCCCCGTTTTATTTAGGCACAAATAAAACGGATTATTTTGATCTGCAACGTTTATTTGGACATGCAGAATGGCAGGCGCATGAAAAGTTGGTATTTAATGCGGGTGCGATGATAGAGCATAATGACTTTACTGGCACTGATGTTTCTCCACGTGCAAGTGTTAACTTTAAACTTAATCCTAATCATACCATTCGCTTAGGGGCTTCTAGTGCCTTAAGAACACCAAATTATGTAGAAGAAAAGTTTCAACGCGCTATTAAAGTGCCCACAGCAGTACCAGTACCGAACAATACACTTTTGTTACAGCAAGATGCCAACAAAGGGAATGTCAGACCTGAACAAATCATCTCTAGAGAAATTGGTTATTTGGGGAATCTAGGATTATTAAGCATTGATACAAGATTATTTTATGACACGATTACAGATCATATTCGATTTAGAGATCGCAATGATTTTGTAGCACCACCAGGATTTACTTTGTTAGATCCAGATCCATCAACTCCAGGCGTTATTGAAGATATAAATAACGGTACTAATTTTGGTAGTGCAAAAGTTACCGGTGTTGAAGCGCAAGTAAAATGGTTATTAATGGATAATACCAATCTACTATTTAACTATGCCTATATTCATGTTCGAGGTAAAGAAAATCAATTAAAAAAGAATTTTGTTAATTCCGCACCCAGAAACACAGTGAGTGCATTGCTGAATCATCGATTCAATCAAAACTGGGATGCAAGTTTAGCCTATTACCAAACGAGTGAAGTTACTAGTTTAGGGGATGGTGACCCAGTTGATTTAACTAGAAGGTGCGATTTAAGAGTAGCACGTAAATTTAATAATGGGCGCTGGAATGGCGAGGTATCTGGTATTGTAGAAAATTTATTAAATACTCGTTATGAAGAGTTTGCCGATTACAACACGCTTAAAAGGCGTGCGCGTATTAATGTAAGTGTAGAGTTTTAATGTTTTTTAGAAAAGTAGTAAACATTGTTTAATTGCCATAAAAAAATTAGCGTTTTAAAGAAATCACTTTGTTATGTGGGGATTTTGCTTGGCTTGCTATTTCATGGTTTTGCGCATGCATACACAGGTATAACCATTATTATGAGTGCTTCTACGCCGACAAATCTAGAATTTGTAGATCACTTTAAGCAAGAACTTATTAATGAAAAACAACCTAATCTTAAGGTTAAAGTGATTAATTTGGAAGAAGTAGAAAAGTTAGTGGTTGCAGAAAATAGTGAGTTGGTCATTGCGTTAGGGGTTAAGGCGCTGAGTTTAGCTAGCAAATTAAGCTTTACAACCCCTGTGTTGGGGGTATTTACGCCTTTACCTGCTTATAACGGTTTGCTTGCAAGTAGTGGGCGTACCTTAGGCGCTTTTAGTGCAATTGTGTTGGATCAACCAAATGCTAGAAGATTGTTACTGATTAAAACCATATTGCCAGAAGCTAAACGTGTAGGTGTGCTCATGGGGCCAACCTCAATGCATGATGCTGATAATTTAATAGAAGTAGCGGAAAAAATAGATATTGTGATTAACCAAAAGAATGTATATCAGGAATCAGAGTTGATACCAAAATTGAGCGCTATTTTAGAATCTAGTGATGCACTATTGGCATTGCCTGACCCATTTGTTTATAGTAGAGAAACTGCACAATCCATATTGCTTACAAGTTATAGATATCAAAAACCAGTGTTTGGCTATTCACAACCTTATGTACAAGCGGGTGCGCTGGCTGGTGTGTATACTAATACCAAGCAATTGGCTAAGCAGGCTGCAGAAATTGCAATAAAATCGCAGCTGGCAATTGACGGTTTGCCGCCACCGCAGGCACCAAAATATTTTTCTGTAATCATAAACCGCCAAGTCGGACGGTCCTTGAAAATTCAATTATCGGATGAAGAATCGATACATAAAAAAATGGTAGAAGCTGAGGCAAAGCGATGAAAAACCTAGGGATTAAATCTAGAGTTATATTTTTGGGCACCATCCCAGCTTTGCTATTTGCAATGATATTGGCTGGTTATGCAATATCTAACGTGTTTGATGTTTTAAATCAATCGTTGCATGACCGTGGCATTATTATTGCAACGCAACTTGCGCCTGCTGCCGAATATGGCGTGATTTCAGGCAACAAGCAAATTCTTCAGGGTTTAGTTCAAAAAGCGCTTACCAATGAGCAAGATTTACGTACGGTATTGATTTTAGATAATCAAAACCGAGTGCTAGCCCTGAGTGGACGAGAGATACCAAAAGATGTGATAAATCAGCTAAGAACAGGCAATACAAAAGTACTTCAGTTACCCGAGGGCATTATTTTTGCTGCGCCCATTTACCGCAGTTTTGTTGAAGTTGATGATGTGAATAATTTAACTGAGGGTGAGATAAGTGACTCTAAAGAGCAGCCTATATCAGAAGTCGGCAGGGTATACGTTGAGTTAAGTAATCTAACACTGAAAAACCTAAAGCAAGATTTAATTGCAAAAATTTTAATGATTAGTATGTTTGGCTTAATGCTAAGTACTTTGTTGGCTTGGTGGATTGGCCGGAACATTACCAAGCCCATTCAGGAAATTGCATACGCGGTTAATAAAGTTGGCGAAGGACATTTTGCGCATACCATCATTGAAAACTCGAGTGGCGAACTACAAACCTTGCAAAAAGGTTTTAACTCTATGGCCACAAGCCTCAAACATGCCTATGACGTGATGCAAGATAAAATTAACGATGCAACTTCTATGTTACGCCATCAGGCTCAACATGATGATTTAACTGGGCTAATCAATCGCCGTGAATTTGAAGTAAGGCTTGAGCGTAGCCTCAAAACGGTGCAAGAAAACGGCGCACAACACGTGTTATGCTATTTAGATTTAGACCAATTTAAGTTAGTTAACGACACTTGCGGACACTCTGCAGGTGACGAGTTATTGCGACAAATTAGTGTACTACTTGCAAATAGAATGCGGGATAGAGATACCTTGGCACGTCTTGGCGGCGATGAGTTTGGCTTGTTATTAGAAAACATCAGTTTGGCAGATGCAACATTAATCACTAATTCTTTACTTAAGCTAGTTAGCGATTATCGTTTTATTCACGAAGACAAGATTTTTAATATTGGCGTTAGCATTGGCGTTGTTGTAATTAATTCAAAATTTGAGAACGTGAGCGAAATTATTCATGCTGCAGATATTGCCTGTTATTCAGCAAAAAATGCAGGTCGCAACCAAAGCTTTTTATTTAGTCCTAGTGATGTAGAGGTAACCCAAAGACGCACGGCAGTTGAGGCAGTTGCAGATATTACTGATGAAATCGATGATGAGACATTTGTGCTTTATTGTCAGCCCATTGTTCCACTCACATCGTATGTTCCTCAACAGCATCACTTCGAGGTGCTTATTCGTAAAGTCAATATTGATGGCAACATTATGTTGCCAACTAGCTTTATTCCATCGGCAGAGCGTTATTTGCTGATGCCAAATATTGATAGATGGGTCATTAAAAATACGTTTGCAACTTACCGAGAACTACTTAATCAGAGTAACGAAAAATGTAATTATGTTTTTTCAATTAATCTTTCTGGCACATCTTTGGGGGATAAGAGCTTGCTAGGATACATTCGTGAGCAATTTGTAATTTATTCTATACCGCCACAATCTATTTGTTTTGAAATTACTGAAACTGCCGCGATTGTTAATTTAAAAAATACAATTCAATTATTTACAGCCTTAAGAAAATTGGGTTGTAGCTTTGCTCTAGATGACTTTGGTAGCGGCATGTCATCTTTCATGTATCTAAAAAACTTTGAGGTGGACTTTCTTAAAATTGACGGCTCTTTTGTAAAGGATATGGATAATAATAAAATAGATCATGCAATGGTGCGCTCAATTCATAGTGTTGCCGAAGCAATGAATATCAAAACAGTGGCAGAATTTGTTGAAAATGAAGCGATTTTAAAAGAATTAAAAACAATTGGCGTGCATTACGGGCAAGGCTTACATCTTGGCGCGCCAATTCCTATCAAAAAACTGGTTGAAAATTTCACTGTAAAAATTTAGAAGTAAAAATTTAATAGTATTGGCGTGAGGTAAGCAAAAAGCATAAAATACCCAAATAATATGATAGAAACCGATCGCCTAATAGCTCCAGTTACCGAAAACCTGCAAGAAGAGGCACTAGAACGTGCGCTACGGCCAAAGGCGCTCGATGAGTATGTTGGTCAAGAAAAAGCGCGAAGTCAGTTAGAAATTTTTATTAACGCTGCGCGTGGTCGTAGCGAAGCTCTCGATCATGTATTGTTGTTCGGTCCACCAGGGCTAGGTAAAACAACGCTAGCGCATATTATTGCCCGTGAGATGGGCGTGAGTTTGCGTCAAACTTCTGGCCCAGTGTTAGAACGTGCAGGCGATTTAGCCGCACTCCTTACTAATTTAGAACCAAATGATGTTTTGTTTATTGATGAAATTCATCGCCTATCTCCTGTGGTCGAAGAGATTTTATATCCCGCCATGGAAGACTACCGCTTGGATATTATGATAGGTGAAGGGCCAGCAGCGCGCAGTGTGCGCTTGGATTTGCCACCATTCACACTGGTGGGCGCTACCACGCGCGCGGGCATGCTCACTAATCCACTTCGTGACCGTTTTGGCATCGTCTCAAGGTTGGAATTTTATACGACAGAAGAGTTAAGTCGCATTGTGCATCGAAGCGCAGGCTTGCTGGATGTTGAAATTACAGAGACAGGCGCGCTTGAGGTAGCAAAGCGCTCGCGCGGAACCCCGCGTATTTCTAACAGATTGCTTCGCCGAGTACGCGATTATGCACAAGTCAAAAGCGATGGCATCGTGAGTTCAGAGGTGGCTGACGCGGCGCTCAAGATGCTAGATGTGGACAGTTTGGGATTTGATGTCATGGACAGAAAATTACTGCAAGCGGTGTTAGAAAAATTTGGTGGTGGCCCTGTGGGTTTGGATAATTTAGCTGCGGCGATTGGTGAAGAGCGAGACACGATTGAAGATGTGTTAGAGCCATATTTGATTCAACAAGGCTACTTGATGCGCACACCACGTGGGCGTGTTGCTACAAGTTTGGCCTATCAGCACTTTGGGTTGAAAGTACCAAAATCATTAGAGTCGGGTGAGATTTGGCAACAGCAATAAAGGCAAACCTGTATCAGTTTGAGTGGCCAGTACGGGTATATTATGAAGATACTGATGCGGGTGGCGTGGTATACCATAGCACTTACTTAAACTTTATGGAACGCGCGCGCACTGAGTGGTTGCGGTACTTAGGCTTTGAACAAAACTATTTAAAAGATGTATTAAATGTAATTTTTGTGGTTCATAGCATGCAAATTGCATTTAGAAAACCAGCAAAGTTTAACGATATGCTTATAATTACGAGTGAAATTTCAAAAATTGGGCATGGTAGTTTTGAGTTTTTGCAAAAAATCAGCGTCAATCAACAAA
>JAIYEJ010000064.1 GCA_027487055.1 Methylotenera sp.
TGATCGCTTTATGGATGTTAAGTACGTGGATTTTTGTCAGTCTATTTGGTGATGCAACGCATTACTCAAAACGCTATTTTTTACAATTATTTTTATGGTTAGTGACTGGTGCATATTTTGTGAGTTCTTGGTGCAGAACAGGGCAAACATTACCCGCTAAGACATGGAAAATTAAGTTAGTGAATCAAGATAATGCACTATTAACCCTGAATCAGGCTATTATTCGCTATGTCCTGACAAGCGCATCTTTATTGGCTTGCGGGCTAGGGTTTGTATGGGCTTTAGTCGATAAAGATCGATTGTTTTTGCATGATAGATTGCTAAAAATGCGGTTTATTCAGCTGAGTTTAAGTTAAAAACAGTTATAATTTTTGGTATGCCAATTATCTGCGTTCAATTGCAACTAAAAGCCCTAAGCCTGCAATTAAGAAAAGGACCGTAGGTATCATTGCACTCATCAGCGGTGGCCAGTCGTTCAGTACACCTAAGTGAATAAAAACGCGATTCATAATTTGGTAAATCACTCCTAGCATTACACCGATAAATATCTTTGCGCTTGTACCACCTGAGCGCTGCTGAATAAACCCAAAAGGCAAAGCTAAAATGACCATCACCATGCATGCCAATGGATAAATCATCTTCGCCCAAATGGCCACTTCATACCGAGTGGTTTTTTGTTTATTATTTTTTAGATGATTAATAAATGAATATAGATTCCAAGCGGACATTTTTTCTGGCGCAACCAGTAAAACATTTAATATTTCTGGTCGAATCAAAGATTTCCAGTTTGCTTTACTAAAAAAATAGGTGCGCACATTGTTTTTTTCAATCTCTTTAAACGTATTAATTTTTGACTGTGTCACCTCGGTTAAACCCCAGCGATCATTTTCGTAACTGCCGTTTTTTGCATTATTAATACTGCGCAATCTAAAGCTTTCGTCAAATTCGAAAATATGAATATTTAATAAACTAGCGTTTGGCAATACGGTTTCTACATTCACAAAACTTTTACCATCTTTAACCCATAAGCCCGTTTTGAAATCTTGTACGACCACAGAATCAGTCGCCTTGATGCGCATGCGTTGAGCCATTTTTTCACTTATTGGTGTGATGAGCTCACCTACAAAAAAAGTAATAATTGTAAATACTAAGCCCACTTTTATTAGAATAAGACCAATATTTAATAGAGATAGACCACTTACCCGCATGACAACTAGCTCTGAGTTGCGCGCCAACGTACTCAAGCAATACATCGTGCCGACTAAAACCGCGACTGGTGAAACTTCATAAATATGACCTGGCACACTTAGCAGCACAAATATGAGGATTTCGCTAATATCGTAATTACCGCGACCAAGGCTATCTAACTCTTGAATAAGATCAAAAAAAGCAAACATGCCAAGCAAGCTCAGCATGGTCATTAAAATATTAATGCTGGTTTCTTGCCAAAAATAACGTTTAAAAATATTGATATTCATGGTGTCAGGTAATTTTTTTCCTTACGCTTAAATAAGTCAAAAAATATACTCACAAATCTAGGGATGATTGGAAGCAAGTAATTGCGACGATAAAAAAGATAAGCGGTTAAAAATAGAAAAAAAATGTGTACTGGCCACATGCCTATCGAGGAGTTGAGGCGTCCTTGGGCAATCCAAGCTTCGCAAATGCTCAGGAAATTGTTATAAACGATATAAATTAATATCGCAAAAATCATATTTAGCGAACGGCCAGCGCGAGGGTCTACAAAACTAAGCGGAATTGCCAACAGTACTAATATAAGTGTAGAGATAGGGATGGCAATACGCCATTGTAGTTCTGCCATATCGACACTAGAGGTAAGTGATAACTCTTTCGTTGGTTTTGCATTTTCTGAATTAGGTTTTCTGACCACTTCTTTTGTTTCAACACGAATAGCGTAGCGCTCAAATTCAGTGGTTGAAACTTCTGCTGAGTTTGGTTTGCTTTCATAGCGCCGGCCTTTTTCTAATACTAAAAAATTGTCCCCATTTTCTTCTCTTTTCCGACTTCCCTCGCTGGCAACAATGACCCCAGTTTTTTGGTTCTGTTTAGATTGTACAAAAATATTTTTTACAACATTACCAAGCTCATCGTAGCTTTCAATGTAATAGACGCGTTCTCCATCGTTTGACTCTTTAAACACACCGGGGCTAATAGTAGAAAGCTCATCACGACTTTTTAATTGTATACGGTAATTTTCTACCTGTTGCGTGGCCCAGGGCATCACCCATAAGCTAAGAATCAAAATTATAGCAATCACAGGGAGTGCAAACACTAAAATTGGATTAATCCACTTGTTAAGTCCAAGGCCCGAGCTAAACCAAATAGCCATTTCGGAATCTCTGTGCCAGCGTGTAAGCGTCATCAGCACCGCTAAAAAAATCGCAAGCGACAATATCATAGGCAAAAACTTAACCAAACTAAAACCCAGCATAGTAACAATGGCATCGTTAGGTAAAATACCTTTTGAGGCTAAGCGAATCAAATTGGCAGCTCGTTGCGCAATCACAATACCTATTAGTATCAAAAATGCGGCAACCGCAGAGTTGATGAGTTCATGAGAGAGTGATTTTTTGAATATTTTCAATATACAGTGCCTAGTTTTAAAATCGAGCTTTTAATTCAAGCCAAAACGCTAGATAATTAACTATTGAAGTAATTTAACTTGAATGCGGCTTAACTAAGGAATAACAAGTGGAATTTAGCATAAAAAACGGAAATCCTGAAAAACAACGTACAGATTGTGTGATTGTAGGCGTATTTGAAGGGCAAAAACTAACAGATTCGGCAAAAAGTATAGACTTGTTAGCAAATAAGGCGCTGAGTGCCGTTTTAAAAAACGGTGATATGGAAGGCAAATTGAATAGTACTTTGGTTTTGCACAATATTCCTGAAATTACACCTAAACGAGTGCTGTTGGTGGGTTTGGGAAAGCCTGCTGAGTTTACTGAGAAGCAATATCGCCAAGCGGTGCGTGCCGCAATTAAAGCGCTACCTAAGGGTGTTGCGGATGCAAGTGTATATTTACCAGAAATTGCGATTAATAACGCTAGCATCGCAAGCAAGGTTTCGCATTTAGTAGAAGTGACGATGGATGCGACTTATCAAGTGAATGCAATTAAGTCCAAAAAACCAGAACCCAAAGTACTCACTAAAATAGCAATTCATGTGGAAAAGGCAGATAACCAACAGGCTGAAGTTGCCCTAAAACAAGGCTTAGCGATTAGTGCGGGTGTTGGTTTGGCAAAAGATTTGGGTAACTTACCGCCGAATATTTGCACGCCAACCTATTTGGGTGAGCAGGCCAAAAAATTAGCTAAGCAATATGGTTTTAAAGTTGAGGTACTAGAAAAAAAAGAAATTGAAAAGTTAGGGATGGGCTCGTTTTTAGGGGTGGCGCAGGGCAGTGTAGAGCCGCCACGTTTTATTGTTTTGCAGCATTTAAAGGGTAAAAAAACACAAAAACCAACAGTGCTCGTCGGTAAAGGTATCACCTTTGATACAGGTGGCATTTCACTCAAGCCGGGTTCTGAAATGGATGAGATGAAATACGATATGTGTGGGGCAGCCAGTGTTCTAGGCACATTTAAAGCCATTGGCGAAATGGATTTAGCGATTAATGCAGTGGGCCTTATTGCAACATGTGAAAATATGCCTGATGCAGGCGCAATAAAACCAGGGGACATTCTAACGAGCATGTCTGGACAAACGATTGAAGTGTTAAATACGGATGCAGAAGGACGTTTGATATTATGTGATGCGCTTACTTATGCAGAGCGCTTTGAACCAGCCGCTGTTGTTGATATTGCAACCTTAACAGGCGCATGTGTGATTGCCTTAGGGCATCATGCAAGTGCGGTATTTAGCAACAATGATGCGCTTGCCCATGAATTATTGGCTGCTGGTGAAACATCACACGACCGTGCTTGGCATATGCCAATGTGGGATGATTATCAAAACCAACTTGATAGTAACTTTGCCGATATGGCAAATATTGGCGGCCGCGCAGGTGGAAGTATTACAGCAGCTTGCTTCCTATCACGATATGCCAAAAAATATGACTGGGCGCATTTAGATATTGCAGGCACGGCTTGGAAATCTGGTAAAGAAAAAGGTGGCACGGGTCGACCAGTGCCGCTATTAACAACATTTTTGATCAAACGTGCAGCAAGATAAAGTAGAAATAAAGACTCATTTGGCAATCATCAAAAAATGACACGTATTGATTTTTATTTTAATGTCACAAATAAACAAGGTCTTATATCTGATTTAATCACTGCTGCATTAGTTAAACATCGTCAAGTGACGATTTATGAGGAAGATGCATACAAGGCGAAGCAGGTGAGCAATGATTTATGGTATAACGCGCCTGATAGTTTTTTACCGAATATGTTGCCTATTGATCAATTGGCAATTCATACGCCTGTGGTGGTTCATTGGCATGAAAATCAATTATATCAAGATGATATGTTAATAAACTTAACGACCAAAGAACCTGTATTTTTTAGCCGATTTACACAGCTGGTCGAAATTGTGACTGATGATGAGCAGGATAAACAATTGGCAAGGGCGCGTTATAAATTTTATCGTGACCGAGGCTATGAAATTAAAAATCTAGATTTTGCGGCAATCAACAGAAATAATTTGAGCTGAGAATAGCATGGCAGAAAAGAAAATACCTTTATTGACGGATGTTTACCAGCCAAAACAAGCTGCTGGCGGAGAAGCTAAATCTGAGAGTAAACAAGCCCGTCAGGATGATGCAGCTTTAATTACACCAGAGCTTATTGCAAGAATTATTGGGCATATTAAACCTAGATTAGAGGCTGATATCGCTAAGTCTATAATAGAAGATGTTAAAGACGCGCTTAAAAAAGATTTAATCAAAGAGTTGCAAAATGAGATTGTTGCGGCCCAAGCTGCAATAGAATCTAGAACAGTTGATTTTGTAGATAAAACAAAAGCGGATTTAAAAACTGAGCTACCGCAAATGTATCAAACGAGTGCCGAGTTTGTGCTTGCTGAACTCAAACAAAATATTTCTAAACTAAAAGAAGAGCTCACAACAAAAATATCACATTTGAATAGTGATGCGATTTCAAGTGCCGAAGCACAACTTTCAGAAGTGACATCTGCTGCAGTGCAAATAGCGAATAACCAAATTAGCGCACATGCAGAAATACTAAAGAGTGATTTACAAATAAAAATTTCAGAAGATTTAGATCAAGAGATGCAGGCTTTTCAAGCACAATCACTTGCTAAACATCAGGCACTCTTGGGTCAAGAGCTCACTGATGTTTATGAATCTAGTGTTAAAAAAACGCAATCCGAGATGCAAGAACAAATGCTTGCTATGCAAGCTAATGCTTTAGCGCAAATGCGAAGTAATTTTATAGAAGCGATGCCTGAAATATATCAATCGACAATAGAAAATCAGCAGGCGGGGATTGCTACCGAAATTACGGAAAACTTAAATCAAGCGATGCAACTATTTCATCAGAAAGCAATTGATGAGCATCGCCTAAGCTTAGAAAAAGTATTAAATCAACAATTTGAAGAGATTAATAATCAAGCGAAACTAGACTTAATGGAAAAGTTGTCTTTGATACAGTCTGACGCACAAGAACAAATGCAAGCGACTATTCGAGAGGCAATTCCAAGTATTTATGAAACAGCTGCAGATGATATGAGAGTTAAATTTGCAGAGGATATGGCAATTGAAAATCAGCAAATAAAAGAAAGCTTTTTAGCAAGTGTAAATGGCGATTTGCCAACTGTACAAGCAGTACTAAAGCAAAATATCCAACAGTTATTGGCTGTTGAAATGTCCACATTAGAAAGTGATTTGCGTCAGCAACTAGCGTCAGAGACGCGTGATTTATTGCAAAGTGTTAAATTTGTGCTTCCAAAGAGTTAATTGCAAAGAATTAATCCCCTTGAATTAATTCTTTGTATCCTTCAGCAGTTAAAAAGTGCTTGGTGTCTGTTGCATCATCTGGTTTAAACTTAAATATCCAAGCCGAATAGGGCTTATCGTTAATTTCTTCAGGCGCGTTCAATATATCTGTATTTATTTCTGTGACAACCCCGTTCATGGGTGCATGCAAATCCGACCCAGTTTTAACAGATTCCACAATGCCACAAGTTTTCGCGCTAATCAGTTTATCACCAAGTTTTGGAGGCTCAATAAAGACGACATCGCCCAGCATATCTTGGGCATAGTCAGTAATGCCTGCAAGCCAAGTGCCATCATTACTTGAATCTGTATTAGGGCATGTCCATAAGTGTTCTTTAGTATAATGCAACTGATTTGGTATTTTCATGTTTAGATTTTTCTGTAAAAGTTAACAGTTGAAAGACATTCATTTTCGCATAAAGTTAAAGTTTCTGAAATTTATGTCGTGTATTAATTAAGTCACATTAGATATGAAAGTTAATTTTTATTTTATAAAACATGCGTAACTTATTGACATGTAAGTAATATTGTATAATATTGACATAAAGGTCTTGTATAGGCTTTTCAGGTTTTTGATGTTTTGTGGAGTGTAGCGGTAATGGTTAATTTGATTTTTAAAAAAATAGTTTTATTTTATATGGCGCTCGCATTAGCAGCTTCGCCAATAGAGCTACTTGCAGCACACAAAAAATCGCATAAGCGCGTTAGCACAAGCCAAAAAAAGACGGTTAGTAAATATCGTAATGCTAGCCGCCACAAAGCTAAATCTTCACGATTGCGTGCAAAAAAAGTAAATGTGAAAATGCGTTCATCGCATCATCTAAAAAATGCATTTCATCAACAACAAGATAGTTATGATGGAAGTGGAGTATTGCAACTAGCATCTGGGAAAGCTTTGGTCATCAATCAAGAGACAGGTGAAACCATTTATGCCAAGAATACCAACATTTCTGCTCCAATTGCTTCTATCACAAAGTTAATGACAGCAATGGTAATGCTTGACGCAAAGCAACCGCTAGATGAAGTTATTTATGTAAATGAAGAAGATATAGATTATCTAAAAGGCACCAGTTCTAGGCTCTCAATAGGAGCAGGATTGACGCGAAATGATATGCTACAGTTGGCATTAATGGCATCTGAAAATCGGGCTGCATCAGCATTAGCGCATAGTTATCCAGGAGGCAGATATAAATTTGTAAAAGCAATGAATGCTAAAGCTGTGGAGTTGGGTTTGATTAATACACATTTTGTTGATCCAACAGGCCTAGATAGTGAAAACGTTTCTACAGCTGAAGATTTGGTAAAAATGATCCATGCGGCTTATCAATACCCAGAAATAAGGTTGGCGACTACTAGTCCATCACATGAAGTTTATGTGGAGGGTAGAAACTATCCGATTAATTTTAATAATACCAACGGATTGGTGCGTGGTGGTGAGTGGCAAATCGGTTTATCAAAAACAGGCTTTATTAATGAGGCGGGGCGTTGTTTGGTGATGCAAGCAACCATTGCAGGCGCACCCATGATTGTTGTATTGTTAGATTCCAATGGTAAATCTACACGTATAGGCGATGCAAACAGAATTCGCAAATGGATGGAGCACAACAGCGTGACTAAGCCAACAACAACGGGTGACGCAGAATCAATGGCGGTTGATAAGGTTTCTTAATTAGTGTTTTGTGGGAAATAAGGTAATAAAAAAGCGGCTACTAGCCGCTTTTTTATTACAAAAATTGAGCTATTTTTTTTAAGATTTCTTTGATACAGGCTTTTTGGCTCTTGCTTTGGCAGTTGTGGGTTTAGTGGAAGCCTTTTTAGCTGTCGTTTTTTTAGTATTTGTTTTACCAGACGCTTCGTCTTTAGCGGCTTTTTCTGCTATAAGTCCTAGTGCTTCATCTAAAGTGAGTTCTTCTGGCGCTACACTTTTTGGGATAGTCGCGCGAATTTTCGCATGCTGCACATAAGGCCCATAGCGGCCCGCAAAAATTTCTACACGACCTTCACCACTTGGATGAGCGCCTAAATCCGCAATAGGCGCAGGACCAGTGGCTGCCGCAGCAAGCAAAGCAACTGCGCCAGCATTATCAATACTAAATACACTATCAGATTTAGGAATCGATTTAAATTTACCGTCATGATTCACATAAGGGCCAAAACGACCAATATTTGCCACAATTTTTTTACCTGTTTCTGGGTGTTGGCCTAAATCGCGCGGCAAACTTAGCAGCATATTCGCTGTGTCTAAATTCACATCTGCGATTGAAATTTCTTTTGGAATGCTTACCCGTTTTGGCTTTTTCTTTTCTCCCTCAACAGCCAAGCCAACTTGTAAATAAGGACCATAAGGTCCATTCATTAAGTAAACTTCTTTACCAGAATCTTTATCGACGCCAATAGTGACAGGGTCACTGCCTGCCTGCGCTGTACCATTCATACTGCGTTTATAATCGCACTTAGGCTCTGCGTTATAGCCTGTGCAACCAATAAACGTGCCGTAGCGGCTTAATTGCTTTTGCAAAGACCTGCCACATTTAGGGCAAGCTTCGTCAATGAGCTCGTTGCCAGGTCTGTCTACATCAGCTTTGCTGATGATTTGGTTGTTAAATCCTTGCCAAAACTCATCCATGAGTGGAATCCACTCACGTGAGCCTTCTGCAACGTCATCAAGTGCATTTTCTAGGTTGGCAGTGAAGTCATAATCGACATACTTAGTAAAATGCTCAGTTAAAAACTTAACCACCACTCGGCCAACATCGGTAGGTGTAAAGCGCTTTTTATCAAGCACAACATATTCACGATCTTGCAA
>JAIYEJ010000128.1 GCA_027487055.1 Methylotenera sp.
CGTAATGCCATTAACGAAAAAAGATGGCCTGCCTGAAAAAGCCCGCGAGATATTGGACGTGTTGAAATACGACCATATTACCCAGTACGACGAGAAAGACTCTATTGGAAAACGCTACCGCCGTCAGGATTCTATCGGTACCCCGTTCTGTATTACGGTAGACCACCAGTCGCTGGAAGATAACATGGTAACCATACGCCACCGCGATACTATGACGCAGGAACGTGTAGCTATTGCCGACCTGCCTAAACTGGTAAACAGCAAGGTGAGCATTAACGAGGTGCTGAAAAGTTTGTAGTTAATTGAATAAGATAATTGTAGAAAGCCTGTTGAGAATTCAACGGGCTTTTTAGTTCAACAAATAATACAACATCTTAGCATACTCATTATTTACCATAATAAGCCCGTTTTCACTTTCCCACCAGCGGTCTTCATTATATTCTGATGATGGAGACCCTAGCATGGTAAGCTGTATCCCGTCTTTATCCAACACAGGGCGTATAAGCTTTTTAGCTCTCCCGGTGTGGAATTTATCGCTTATTACAGTAGCTCTTAACTGGCCTTTTTTAAGGCAAAAATCATGTATAATACCCGCCTCTTCTATGGTACTGGTGCCTTTGGGTATTAGCAGTATACGCTCTTGCGGCACACCAAAGCTAACCAACGCACTGTCTGTTAGTTGGGCCTCGTTTAGTTCGATGCCCAAAACACGCAGGTTTTGGTGTACGTTAGCCCCTGTTACTACCAGTGTGTCTACCAATCCGGCTTTGTAAAGGCGCGCAGCCTCGCGCCCTCGGTCATAAGCGCCACCGCTTAATACAAACAGGTATTTGGTTTTTTGCGGGTTGTCTTCGCTACGCAGATAGTTGCCCATGGCTTGCAGTATAGGCACTTTCAATATAAAAAACAGCATAGCCCCTAACACTATGGCAGCTGTGGCTTTCACCCAAAATTGTTTGTAAAATGGTTTCTTCGGCATATTTATTGCCCTGCAAAAATAGTTTTATTATTTAAGCGTTAGGTTTTTCAAACGTTTTTGCTTTTAAAACGTTGTTATTTGTAGTGAAGATGCTAAATTTGATGTGATGAAAAAGTTAATAATATTGGTAATAGCGATTTTCGCGTTTTCATATGCCAAAAGCCAGAACAATCTGGTTCAGTTTTCGGGCGTTGTAGTTAGCGCAGATAGCCTTTACCCTATACCGTTTACCAGTATCATGGTACACAATAGTGCCCGTGGTACGGTGTCCGACTATTACGGCTTTTTCACTTTTGTGGCTTATGAAAAGGATACTATTGTGTTTTCTGCTATTGGCTACCGCAAGGTTAAGTTTATTATTCCTGATAGTTTAGAGGATGGCCGCTACTCGCTTATACAGGTGCTTAAGCGAGATACTATTGCCCTTCCAACTATTGACATTTACCCATGGCCCACACGCGAGCAGTTTAAAACATCGTTCTTAAACCTTGATTTGCCCGATAACGACCTTACCCGTGCCCAAAGGAATATAGACCCTGCAAACCTGCCTAAAAACGCTGGTGGTGCCGATCCGTACATGAGCTATAAATACAGCATGGCACAACAACAATCAAGGTTGTACTATGCGGGCCAGGCACAGCAAATAAGCTTGTTAAATCCGCTGGCCTGGGCCAAGTTTGTTGACGCTTGGCGAAGCGGCGCATTTAAAAATAAGGACAAGAATTAGAGTTCTTATTCAGGGAAACAAACAATTTTTTGCTCACTTACCCCATAGCCAATCCAACAGCCAAGGCCATTGGTTACATTGCTTTGAACATTGTTTGGCGCCCCAAATGGGCTATCACTCGCATCCATCGATTTTTTTACACTGTTCAAAAAGTAGTAGGCGGGTAAATCAATACTGCATAAGCGCACCTTTACAGTATCTCCTAAGCGGTAGCGCTTTTTATCGGCATGGTCGTATTTGTCTGCAGATAAGCCCTCGCCGTACTTATCGGGCCTGCCTACTCCAAAATAGTAGTTTTGCCCCAAAAAGTTTTGGTTAAAAAGCAGGGTGTTTGGCCTAAAAATTCTGTCATTACGGCCGGGTATGCTGCTGGTGCGTTTAGACATTAGCCTGTAGCCCCGTTCATCAATTCCCTGGTCTTTAAAGTAAATCCATATCAACCCCAGCGAGTCGTTATCAACCTCGGCAACCTTCCATTCCAGGCTGTCTATGGGTGGCGATGCTATGATGGTTGTGGTAGAGGTAACCGTATCGCCATTGGCTATTACCAGCAGTGAGTAGGTTTTGCCTGCCTGGCCTACAACACTCGGGTTTTGTTTTACATATCCATATTTTACCGGCGACTCATTAGCCGGTTGAAACGTAAGTGTATCGGTATTAGTACCGTCGCTTACTACAACAATGGCATCGTATATTACAGAATTTGCCAGCGCGGCAGAATCAATAGGGTCAAAGTAGCCCGAGTTTCTTGATAATAATACATATGGCCTGGAGCCTTGAAATATATACCCTTCTACCACCACTTTAGGGTCAGGTTGGGGTAGGTCTACCGTTATTTCTTTCTCGCAGCTTTGAAATACAACAAACCCAAATGCCGCAAGCATTATGGTATAAACATTTGTGTATTTCGCAATGGCTGTCATTATGGGTAGCAGATTATTTGAAACTGGTTTACCCCATATCCACCCCAGCAGCCAAGGCCTCCATCAATATTACTTTGCACATTGCCCGGTGCCGAAAACGGATTACCCGAATTGTCTGAATTGTTTAGCGAATTATAGAAATTATAGTTGGGCAAATCCATAGTGCAAATCCTTACCTGGGCGGTA
>JAIYEJ010000077.1 GCA_027487055.1 Methylotenera sp.
CTGCATTTAAATATACCCGTGTTTAACACCATGCGCGAAGCGGTTAAAGAAACACTAGCAACTGCGAGTGTGATTTATGTGCCGCCACCATTTGCGGCAGACTCTATTTTAGAGGCTGCAGATGCAGGTATTGAGCTCATAGTATGCATTACCGAGGGCATACCTGTGTTAGACATGCTAAATATCAAGGCCGCTTTAAAAGCCAATGGCACTAAATTGATTGGCCCTAATTGCCCAGGCATCATTACCCCAGGTGAATGCAAAATAGGCATTATGCCTGGCAGTATTCACATGCGCGGTAAAGTGGGCGTGGTATCACGTTCTGGCACACTTACTTACGAAGCAGTGCACCAAACTTCTGCGCTGGGCTTAGGTCAAACGACTTGTGTGGGCATTGGTGGCGACCCCATTAAGGGTCTAAACTTTATTGAATGCTTAACCCTATTTGAGGCAGACCCTGAAACAGAGGCAATTATTATGGTCGGCGAAATTGGCGGTGGTGATGAAGAAGCCGCGGCTGATTTTATTAAAAACCATGTCACCAAGCCTGTCGCAGCGTATATTGCTGGCTTAACCGCACCAAAAGGCAAACGCATGGGCCATGCAGGGGCAATTATTTCTGGTGGCGCTGGACGTGCAGAAGATAAAATTTCAGCTTTAGAATCCGCGGGCTGCGTGGTGGCAAGTTCTCCTGCAGGCTTGGGTGAGGCGGTATTGGCAGCGATTCAAAACAAACGTTAATACGTTTATTAGGAAACTATATTGAAAAAAATGATTCGTTTATTTGCTTTTTGGTTATGTGTGTTTTGCTTATGTTTTGTAAGCACTTTCTCATTTGCAGAAGATATTGCTTATTTACTCACCGCTTCATCTAAAGGGGATGTAGCCACGGTAAAAGCCATGCTAGAAAGTGGCGTCAATGCCAATACCAAAGATGAAGAAGGCTTAACCGCACTCATGTATGCTGCCCGCAAAGATAAAGCCGATGTCGCTGCAATACTTATCAACAAAGGGGCAGAAGTCAACGCTAAAGACAATGGTGGCTGGACGCCGCTGATGTTTGCTGCCAGAAAAAATAATGTTGCTACGGTAAAAGTGTTACTGGAAAACGGCGCTGATCCAAAAATTCGGGATGCAAGCGGTTGGAGCGCGTTTGGCATGGCGGCAACTGCGGGTTATTCTCAAGTGGTCGATTTAATGATTAAGCACGGAGTGGATGCAAACGCCAAGGCAGATGATGGTAAAACAGCGCTCATGTACGCTGCAAAAAGTGGGGATTTAGCGACTGTGACATCATTAATTAACAAAGGCGCACAAGCCAGCGTGCATGATAGACAAGGTGCTACCGCGCTGATGTATGCCGCACGCGAGGGGCATGCGCCTATCGTGGCCTTTATGCTAGAACATGGCGCAAAAGCAGACGAGCAAGATCAATCACATTGGACGGCGCTCACTTGGGCGGTAAAGAAATCGCAAGTTGCTTCTGCCAAAGCGCTCATTAATAAAGGCGCAGATGTGAACCACGAAGATTCTGAAGGCACGCCTCTATTACAATTGGCAGTGGATACCAATTCTGAGGACATGGTTAAACTGCTGTTAGAAAATAAAGCCAATGTGAAAGCGCGCGATAAATATGGCCTCACTGCCTACGTCTATGCGCTTAAAAAAGGTAACCCAGAAATTGTAAAGTTGATTAAAGAGACTGGTGGAAAATACTAGCGCTTATGATAGTTTTCGTCATGAAAATCGCACTGTGATTATTGCACTTGCCCAATTAAATAGTACCGTTGGCGATATCAAAGGCAATGCCGTCAAGATTATTGACTACGCGAAACAAGCAAAAGCGCACGGCGCAGGCATACTGATTACCCCAGAGCTTGCCTTGTGTGGTTACCCGCCCGAAGACTTATTATTCCGCGATGATTTTAACCATGGCTGCGAGCAAGCACTCATGTGGCTTGCAGAGCAAGCCTTTGGAATGTGCTTGCTTATTGGGCATCCGCATTTAATTGACAACAAGCTTTATAACGCGGCATCGCTACTTAAAGATGGCAAAATTAAAGCCACTTACCATAAGCAAGTGTTACCTAATTATAGCGTTTTTGATGAAGAACGTTACTTTACAGCAGGCAATTCCCCCTTGGTTTTTGAGCATGGTGGTACGCAATTTGGTGTCATGATATGCGCGGACGGCTGGGAAACTGAGCCTGCAATGCGCGCCAAAGAAGCTGGCGCAGAGTTTTTGCTATCGCTTAATGCCTCACCCTATCATATGGATAAACTCGAGACACGCTATGAAGTCATTGCTGCGCGTGCAAAAGAAACCGGCTTGCCGATTCTTTATACGAATATGGTCGGCGGGCAAGATGAGTTGGTGTTTGATGGCGCATCATTTGTAATCAATAGTCATGGCATTGTCACTCAGCAATTACCCGCGTTTATTGAGCAGTTAAGCTATGTTGAAATTCAACACAAAAAGCCAGTTGCAGTAACGCTTCCGCCAGCGCTTAATACTGAAGCGGAGGTTTACCATGCACTTAAATTAGGCTTGGCTGATTATGTAAATAAAAATGGTTTTCCCAGCGTGGTTTTGGGTTTATCTGGCGGGATTGACTCTGCGCTCACCCTTGCCATTGCAGTGGATGCACTTGGCGCAGAACGCGTCAAAGTGGTGATGATGTCATCAGAGTTTACCGCA
>JAIYEJ010000234.1 GCA_027487055.1 Methylotenera sp.
AAGAAGGCATTATTTTGGGCTACCACGCGCGCTTAGATCCGCACGCAATGGGCTTGGGTTTGTTGGTGTTTGTGGAGCTTAAACTCTCTACCAAATCGGGTGCAATTTTTGGCAAATTTAAGCAAGAAATTCTTAAATTACCTAGCGTTTTAGAGTGTCATTTAGTCTCTGGCGATTTTGACTACCTAATTAAAGCACGTATTGCACAAATGGCAGATTACCGCACTTTATTGGGTGATATATTACTCACTTTACCTGGGGCGCAAGAGTCGCGCAGCTATATTGTGATGGAAGAAGTAAAAGAAGGTTTTGCACTCGCTTTAAAACCTCATAAAGACTAAAAATTGGTTCTATAAAAATATTCAGACTGGCTCTTGTGATAAGGCTTAGTTAAGAAAAGAATGCTTAAATTATCTCAATACTGGTTATTGACCAATGCCAAGCTTAATCGAAAGCCGAATAGTCGCATCGAATCAACATTTGCAAACTAAAAGCTTGCAAAATGAGGTGTATTTATTGGGCTTGGATTTTGGCTCAACCACCAGTAGCGCATTGGTGGCTAGAGCAATCATTAGCCAAAGCGTCACAGGCCGTATGGCATTTAGCGAAACTACTATTCTATATAAATCCGTTCCCGTTTTTACTCCATTTATTGATGGTCAAATTGATTTGGTTAGTGTTTCAACACTGATTCATTATTGGTTAGCACAAAGTAAAGTTAGCGTACAACAATTGTTTTCTGGCGGAAGCATTATTACTGGCCTTGCTGCAAAAGCAGAAAATGCAAGTGGTTTACAAAACCTAATTAAAGATATTGTTGGGGAAAGTGTGATTGCAACTGCAGATGACCCAAGCTTAGAGTCCTGGCTTGCTTTTATGGGCTGCTCTGCTAGTTTAAGCCGGTTTTATGCAGATGAAACCATACTTAACTTAGATATTGGCGGTGGCACAACCAATGCTGCCCTTGGTTTAAATGGCGATGTGCTCGCTACGGGCTGCTATTTTGTGGGTGCGCGACACTTTCAGTTTTTAGCAGGTAGTTATCAATTAGTACAAATTTCAAATTATGGCAAAGCGCTACTTGATGATTTGCAAATAGCCAAACAAATCGGCGATTGCCTAGATGAATCTGAACGAGCAAAAGTACTGCAATTTTATATTGATGCACTCGAAGCAATCGCACTCAAGCAAATAGTGTTTTTTCAATCAAAAATTGGACAATTACATCAGCAAGTGGCTTTGATAAGTAATCAAGTTAAGTCGCCAAAAATCACTTTTTCAGGTGGTGTAGGTGAGCTTATTTATCAATTTTCTTCAAGCCTTGGGTTACCAAGTACAACCTATTATGGCGACTTTGGTATCGATTTAGCACAAGCCATCGTGCAATCACCCGTTTTGTCAGCTGACTTAAAAACAATTATCCCCGAAAATAAAGGGCGCGCCACGCTTTATGGGTTAACACTGCACAATACTGAAATTTCTGGACACACTATATTTTTGCCTAATCCAGAAAGATTACCACTTAGTAATTTGCCAATTATCGCCAAACTTTCACTTAATATGCCTAGCGAGCAATGGCAAAGCGCCTTTCAGCTTTCTTGTCGTCATAAGCAGGGGGCTTGTATTCAAATAATTAATTTCAGCTTGCCAAGCTTAAAAGATATTCAACAGCTTTCAGAAAAAATTCAATCATACTTTATTGATTGTATTTACCCAGAAAATCAACCGCTTGTGATTCTGGTTGAGGCAAATATTGGCAAGGCATTGGGTCAATATTGTTCAAACTGGGGAGAAATCATGCCTCAATTAATTGTGATTGACGAAGTGCCTTTACGTCATGCACAATTTGTTCAACTAGGACGCCTACATCAGCACATGCTACCTGTTTCATTTTATGGGATGAAATAGCGACTAAAAGGAAATGCGGAATGTTTACACTCAATCAGATTGACAACATTTTACTTCCACGCCCTATCGAGGCTATGCCTTACTTTATTACTCTGCACGAACGCACTTTTACTTTTCGCGACCTTAAACACGTACTTGGCGCGGCAGATATTAGCAAAGCTGGCGATCGTAAAGCTGGCTTATCAGCAAATGATGAAATTATGCGTGAAGCGGCACGCGCAATATTGTCCAACTTAAGCCTGCAGCATTTGTTTGATCATGTATTAACCGATGCAACAGGCAAAATCGATAGCGTTATGGTGGTTAATTACGATATTGACAACGCAGTATTTGCAGAAATAGCCAGCATGACATTAGGTGAGCTAAAAGATTATTTGTTGCAATCTTCTGGCACTCGTATCCGACAAATTGGCACCGCACTCACGGGCGTAATGGTAGCTGCCCTCACCAAATTATTAGATGTGCATGAGTTAATCTTACTAGCAAAAAAACTAAAAAACGGCGCATCTGCTAAAGCGCGCACGGTTGTTGGTGCGCCTGGCACGTTATCATCACGCTTACAACCCAACCACCCTACCGACAACTTAAGCGGAATCACTATGCTGCTCTATACTGGCTTAAGCATGGGTTCTGGCGATGCTATTTTAGGGCTAAACCCTGCAATTGATAATGTTGCCAATATTAGCGCGACCCTTAAACTACTTGATAAAGTACGCAGAGATACTGGCGCTCCAACCCAAATCTGTGTGTTATCTCATATCAAAACACAGTTAGAATGCCTAAAGCAGGGCGCCCCGGTTGAAATCATGTTTCAAAGCTTAGCGGGTACGGAGCGCACACTCACAGAAGAATTTGATGTGACGATTGAATTGCTCGATTTAGCCTTCACCACGATGCAAAAAAACAGTCCTTTGGCGGGCATCGCACA
The DNA here is from genome assembly GCA_027487055.1 of Methylotenera sp. Taxonomy (GTDB): domain Bacteria; phylum Pseudomonadota; class Gammaproteobacteria; order Burkholderiales; family Methylophilaceae; genus Methylotenera_A. The sequence continues at coordinate 2,837 of JAIYEJ010000234.1, forward strand.
AAATTTTATGTATTTTGAAACGGGCCAAGGAAGCGAACTCACCTATAACAAGCACGAAGGTATCGACATGACAACCACGGAAGCGCTCTGCTATGGTTTAGCACGCAGATATAAGCCGTTTATGGTAAATAATGTCACAGGCTTTATTGGCCCAGAAACGCACTTAGATAACCATGAGATGATTTATTCATGCCTACAAGATCATTTTATGGGTAAGTTATTAGGCTTACCAATGGGCATGGCGCCCTGCTATACACTGCATTCACAGGTGACATTAGAAGGCCAGCAGATGGCCACTGAATTACTGACTGCAGCAGGAGCTAACTTTTTTATGGATGTGTATTTGGGCGCAGATCGCATGCTTGCTTACTTTGATACCAGCGGTCACGACGACCAAACTTTGCGCGAAACCTACGATTTACGACCAGCTCCTGAGTATCTAGAATGGGCCATATCGCGTGGTATTTTTTCTGAAGATAAAGATGGACAAATTCAACGTGGTATTAATTGGGGCAAGCCACAAATTTTTTGTGATTCAGTGAGTGAGTTTCAGCGATTACAAGATGCAGTGCCTGCCATATATGGCTTTGAAAATGCAGGTGCGCGTCCTTCAAACCGCGTAGCAAGATTAATAAAAGCGAATCAAGCCATTGGTCGCGAAGCGATTTATGCCAACCTTAGCCCTAGCCTATTAGGCAGCATCAAGCTTCGTGAATTAAAGACGACAGCAAGCAATAAAAGCGAACATTTAAATGATCCTGCACTTGGTGCAAGCCTAGCTGAAAGCGTATTTGCACACTTACGTCCTGAAAATAATGATGTTCAAATTGTAATTTCCGATGGCTTAAGCGCAGAAGCTATACACCATAATATCCCAGAGTTATTGCCAGTCTTACTAGACGGTCTCAAAAGTCGTAAGCTCAAAATCGGGCAACCTATACTAGCGCCATTTGGTCGGGTTAAATTAGCAGAGTCGATTGCTGATGCACTGCAGGCTAAACTCGTTATTACGCTGATTGGTGAGCGTCCTGGTGGCGATGCACTCGCATCTCGAAGTATGTCTGCCTATTTCGCTTATCGCTTATGTGATGCGACCACACAAAAAACAGCAGCGGTATTTAGCGGTAATTTAGAAATATGTTATGAGTATTCGGTACTCTCCAACATATACACTGGCGGTTTGCCGCCTGTAGAAGCGGGCAGCGTTATCGCCGAAAAAGCATTTGAAATATTGCAACACAATGCGGCTGGAAATCGCCTTGAAAGCTTATTACAAACGCATTCAATTTAGTAAATTTTAGGATTAACTATGTTATTTATACCAACCCAGTTATTGATTAATGAGCAATTTGTTAAAGGTGAAGGCACACTAATCAGCGTACTTAACCCCTCAACTGGCACAGAAATTACGCAAGTGCCTGAGGCTAGCATGGCTCAAATCGAAGCTGCGGTTATAGCGGCAGAAGTTGCATTTAAAACATGGAAAAAAACCACCCCTAGTCAACGCGCGGCCATGTTACTATCACTGGCAGATGCAATTGAAGCAAATGCAGAAGATTTTGCTGAGCTTGAATCGCTAAATTGCGGCAAACCATACTTAGCTGCACTTAATGATGAGTTACCAGCGGTTGCAGACGTGTTTCGTTTTTTTGCAGGTGCCGTGCGAAACATGACGGGTTCATTAGCTGGCGAATACTTACCTGGTCACACCAGCATGATACGCCGCGACCC
>JAIYEJ010000302.1 GCA_027487055.1 Methylotenera sp.
CATCAAAGATGCTCTTAATATTGTATAAAAAGTCAATTATGAAAAGACACTCTGAATTTCATCGCTCTCACCACATTGGTTGGTTGCGTGCTGCTGTATTGGGGGCAAATGATGGCATCGTATCTACCGCGAGCTTAGTGATTGGGGTTGCGGCAGGTAGCGCCAATCACCAAACTATTTTGCTGACAGGTGTAGCAGGTTTGATTGCGGGTGCGATGTCGATGGCAGCAGGCGAATACGTTTCTGTGAGTACGCAATCTGATACCGAAAATGCAGATTTGGCAAAAGAACGTATGGAACTTGCGACTGATGAGGCTAGCGAACTCAAGGAATTGACTGGGATTTATGTTGGGCGCGGCTTAACTCCAGATTTAGCGCATCAAGTTGCCCTACAACTCACTGCGCACGATGCCTTAGGCGCACATGCACGTGATGAATTAGGAATTACCGAAATCGTCACCGCGCGGCCTGTGCAAGCGGCGTTTGCCTCGGCGGGTTCATTTGCGATTGGCGCAGCATTACCTTTAGCGGTTGCCTTGCTGTCATCAGAAAAACTACTAATCTCATCCGTCGGCGCTAGCTCTTTAATTTGCTTGGCAGTGTTGGGCGGTGTGGCCGCCAAAGTGGGTGGTGCAAAACTATTGTCTGGTGCCATGCGCATGACGTTTTGGGGTGCGCTTGCAATGGTGGCGACTGCAGCAGTTGGTCATTTGTTCGGCACTGCAATTGGTTAACAAAAACTTGGAGCTATCCATAATTAAACTAGTAACAAACCCGTTATTTTAAACACATCATTATTTCACCTGCTCTGCAAGCCAATAAAAGAGTGTCTTTCAGGGCATTGTTTTTTGCTAGTGCATTCAGGCGATTCAAATCACATTAAAAATTCACGCCAAAAACTATAAAAACAAGATGCAATATAAAACAAAAAAGCCTTGGCTCACACCAAGGCTTATTTCTAGGCAATACACTATTAAAACGCTGGTTTTACTTCAGCCGAATCATAACGCTTCACGCCATCCATAATTTCTTTATGAGCTTCATCAATATCAACCCAGCCTTCGATTTTCACCCATTTGCCTTTATCTAAATCTTTATAATGCTCAAAAAAGTGAGAAATCATCTCGAGCCTCCAAGGCGATACATCTTTATAGGTTTTTTGGTAGGCGTATAAACCGCATACTTTTTCAATGGGCACCGCAAGCAACTTAGCATCGCCACCCGCTTCATCTGTCATCGCCAGCATGCCCAAAGCACGGCAGCGCACCACCACCCCCGGCAAAAGCGGTACAGGGGTAATCACCAGCACATCGACAGGGTCACCATCATCTGCCAGCGTATGCGGAATATATCCGTAGTTACACGGATATTGCATGGAAGTACCCATAAAGCGATCTACAAAGAGTGCGCCGCTATCTTTATCTACTTCATATTTCACAGGGTCTCCCTGCATGGGGATTTCAATAATCACATTAAAATCATGTGGCAGATTTTTGCCCGAAGGCACTAAATTTAAAGACATTACGATTAATTACCTATCTAACTATAAAAAATAAAATTATACGCGATTAATGTGACTGGTTTATTGCGAGCTTCTACCAAAAACTGGGGAATCGCCCGTTTGTTCAAGTTTGTTTTTGGTTTTTTATAAAATGCCAACTCTTGCTTAACACAAAAAAAACAATCACCAAACCCAAACCAGCCAACGTTACAGCGCCCAAATGGTTTTTAATACTAGGGATATTGCCAAAAAAGTAGCCCGCTAGCACACAAACCAATACCCATACAACCGCCCCTACGCTAGCGGAACGTGAAAAAGTTAGGGAGTTCATATTGGTAATACCCGCTACAAAAGGCGCTAGCGTGCGTATTACCGGTAAAAATAAAGAAACTAAAAAGCCTTTCTCCCCATGTTTGTCGTAAAAAATACGAGTTTTATCGAGAGCTGCTTGGTTGGGCCAATTTAAAAAGTTAACAAAAAATGCTTGTCCAACAGTCTTGCCCAGCCAATAGCCAGAAAAATTCCCCAGCATTGCCGCCAACATTAATACAACAAGTAGCAGCAAAATATTTAAGCCAGAAACCGCCCACACGGCGCCGCACACAAATAAAAAAGGGTTGCTAGGCAAAAAGAAAAAAGGCAGCACACCAATCTGTAAAAACACTACACCAAACAAAATGAAATAAAACAAGCTAGCATGCATAGCGACCAGTTGCGGCAAATGGGCATCAAAATCTAGAATCATGTACCATGTTTGCATCAAAAAACTCATCATTTAGGCATCGCTTTGCATTCTGCAATAATTTCTTGTGGGGTTAATTTTAAGGCGCAATATAACAACAAAGGAATAATCACGACTTCATCTAACTGACCGATAATAGGCAAAAAATCTGGGATTAAGTCAAAAGGCATGAGCAAGTAGCCGATTGCAAGCCACAATAAAGCTTTGGCTAAAATGGGCGTTTTTGGATGTTTTTGTAACCTACGATAAAAATCGAATTCCGCTTTTAATTGCACAGCGATTTTTTTTAATTTATCACCAATTGCCATTAGGTTAGCGCCATTAAACAAGTGCCATTAGACTTTTAATTTTTCGCCTGTGAGTTTTTCAAACGCTTCCATATACTTTTCTGAAGTGCGTTTTGCAACATCATCTGGCAAAGCTGGCGCAGGTGGAGTTTTGTTCCAAAGAATACTTTCTAACCAATCTCGTACATATTGCTTATCGTAACTCGGCGGATTACTACCAACGGCATAACTTTCTACAGGCCAAAAACGAGATGAGTCGGGCGTAAGCACTTCATCCATCACATGCAAGACACCCTTTTCATCCAAGCCAAACTCAAATTTTGTATCCGCAATAATAATGCCGCGCGTTAATGCGTATTCTGCTGCTTCTGTATAAAGCTGAATCGCAACTTTAGCCACTTGGGCCGCCATCTCTTTTCCAATTAAAGCTTCCACTTGAGCAATGCTAATATTTTCGTCATGCTCACCAACCGCCGCTTTAGATGATGGTGTAAACAAGGCTTGCGGCAACTTTTGCGCTAATTGCAAACCTGCTGGCAATGGAATATCGCATACAGTGCCTCTTTGTTGATACTCTTTCCAACCGCTACCCACCAAGTAGCCACGTACAATCGCCTCAATTGGCAAAGGCTTTAATTTTTTAACCACAACAGCACGGCTACCTAACTGCGCTTTATCGGCATCACTTGTCACTACAGATTCTGGCGCAATGCCCGTTAAGTGATTTGGCACGACATGTTTAAGCTTTTCAAACCAAAAATTTGCCATTTGCGTCAGCATCGCGCCTTTGTTGGAAATGCCTGTCGGCAAGATCACATCAAAGGCGGAAAGCCTGTCTGTACTCACCAGCAACATGGTCTTTTCATCAATCGCGTAAATATCTCGCACTTTACCCTGATGAATTAGCTTAAGGCTTTGAATGCTGGTTATCAGCAAAGGTTGAGAAATCATCGTGTTCAATTGATTGCTTGATAATTAATGTGCGTTTTGATAGCGTTGTTCTAGAATTTCAACTGCTGGCAAAGTTTTACCTTCTAAAAACTCTAAAAATGCGCCACCCGCGGTTGAAATATAATCAATTTGGCTTTCAATACCGTATTTTTGTATCGCAGCAATTGTGTCACCACCACCAGCTAACGTAAACGCCTTACTTTCTGCGATTGCATGGGCTAATGTTTTGGTACCACCACCAAACTGGTCAAACTCAAACACACCCACTGGACCATTCCAAACAATCGTTCCTGCGTTATTGAGCACATCTACTAATGCTTGCGCTGATTCTGGGCCGATGTCAAAAATCATATCATCGTCATCTACATTATCAGCCATTTTTTTAAAAGCTGGCTCATTAGCATCGAAGTGTTTACCACACACCACATCAATCGCAATTGGCACCGCCGCACCACGCGCAGCCATTTTTTCCATCAACGCTTTAGCCACTGGTACTAAATCATCTTCGCACAATGATTTACCCACCGACTTACCTGCTGCTTTTAAAAAGGTATTTGCAATACCGCCACCCACGACAAGTTGGTCTACCTTTTCAGATAAACTCTCTAGCACACTTAATTTGGTAGAAACCTTGCTACCGCCAACGACCGCCACCATTGGGCGTTTTGGGTTAAGGAGGGCTTTGGTCAGCGCCTCTAATTCATCCGTTAACAATATGCCTGCACATGCAACTGGTGCAAACTTTGCAATGCCATGTGTGCTGGCTTCTGCACGGTGGGCTGTACCAAATGCATCCATCACAAAAATATCGCAAAGCGATGCGTATTTTTTTGCCAAATCATCGTTATTTTTCTTTTCGCCCGCGTTAAAACGGCAGTTTTCTAACAAGATTAATTGCCCATCTTCAACCGTTAAACTATCAGCTGGCGCATTTGGTGCAAGCCAGTTTTTAACTAAGCGCACAGGTTTGCCTAGCTTTGCAGACATCACATCAGCAACAGGTTTAAGTGAGTTTTCTTCAGAATAAACGCCTTCTTCTGGACGACCCAAATGTGAAGTAACCATGACTTTTGCACCTGCATTAAGCGCATATTCTATGGTAGGCATAGATGCAGTGATGCGCGCATCTGAAGTTACTTTGCCATCAGCCACAGGCACGTTTAAATCTGCACGGATAAACACGCGTTTACCGCGCAAATCCAAATCTGTCATTTTGATAAATTTCACGGTGTGTTACCTATGTTGAAATATGTTGAACTAGACGAATCAAATTACAAGTATAACCATATTCATTGTCATACCAGCCAATTACTTTTACAAAGGTAGAATCGAGCATAATACCAGCATCCGCATCAAAAACGCCAGCGGCAGAACTGCTGCGAAAATCAGTAGAAACGACTTTATCTTCTGTGTAGCCAAGCACGCCTTTTAGCTCACCTTCAGAGGCATATTTCATTGCAGTGCAAATTGCTTCATAGCTCGTTTCATGCATTAATTCAACCGTTAAGTCTACAACTGAAACATCACTTGAAGGTACCCGCATTGCCATGCCTGTTAGTTTTTTATTTAAGCTAGGGATAATCTTACCCACCGCTTTTGCAGCTCCTGTGCTTGAAGGAATAATGTTTTCAAACACACCACGGCCGCCACGCCAGTCTTTACTAGAAGTACCATCTACCGTTTTTTGTGAGGCAGTTGCTGCATGCACTGTTGTCATTAAACCGCGCTTAATGCCAAAACTATCATTGAGCACTTTTGCTAACGGTGCTAGCGCATTGGTGGTACACGAGGCAGCTGAAAGTATCGCCTCGCCTTTGTACTCTTGATGATTTACGCCGTAAACGAACATTGGCGTATCGTCTTTGCTAGGTGCTGATTGCACAACTTTTTTTGCGCCTTGATTGATGTGAGCCATGCAAGTTTCGGTCGTTAAAAATACGCCTGTAGATTCTACGACCACATCTGTTTGGCTTGCTTTCCAATCTATTCTGTTTGGGTCACGCTCTGAGGTAATGTGAATTTTTTTTCCGTTCACAAACATATGCCCATTTTTAGCTTGCACATCCGCATCAAATCGACCATGCACAGAATCAAACTTCAACATATATATCATGTATTCAATATCGTAAGAGCTGTTAATAGAGGCGATTTCTACATTGCTAAATTCAGCTTCTTGAATAGCTGCCCTTAGCACCATACGCCCGATACGACCAAAACCATTGATACCTACACGAATACTCATATTACCCCTTACACACTTGAACTATTATTACAGCAGTTTACCAAATAAAAAGAGCCTCAAGTAGAGGCCCTTTTGGGTATTTATCTTAACTAATTAAAGCACTGTCTTAGCTACAGCAACTACATTTTCTACTGTAAAGCCGAAGTGTTTCATTAACACGCCACCTGGTGCTGATTCACCGAATGTGTCGATACCTACAACAGCACCTTCTAAACCAACATATTTACGCCAGAAGTCTGGATGAGCCGCTTCAATCGCAACACGTTTAACACCAGCTGTTAATACGCTGTCTTTATAGGCTTGGTCTTGACGGTCAAACACGTTTGTTGATGGCATAGAAACCACGCGGATTTTTTTGCCAGCGGCTGTTAACTCAGCGGCCGCTTTCACCGCTAAATCTAACTCTGAACCGTTAGCAATTAAAATCAAATCTGATTTACCATCGCAGTCTGAGAACACATAACCACCTTTGCGGATAGACGCTAATTGTGATGCTTCGTGCTTGATGCCTGCCAAGTTTTGGCGGCTTAACACAAGGCTTGTTGGGCCTTCAGCACGTTCAACTGCAGCAACCCATGCTACTGTTGTTTCTGTAGCCGAACCTGGACGCCAAACATCCATACGTGGAATGTAGCGCAAGCCAGAAGTATTCTCGACTGGTTGGTGTGTAGGACCATCTTCACCTTGACCGATAGAGTCATGTGTTAATACGTAAACCACGCGTTGATGCATTAAAGCAGACATACGCATGCCATTTTTCATGTAGTCAGAGAACATATGGAATGTACCACCGAATGGTAATAAGCCACCATGCAATGCCATACCATTCATAATTGCTGCCATACCAAACTCACGCACACCGTAAGAAATATAGTTACCTGGTTTTTTCGCATCCACGTGCGTGAAGCTGCCGCATGAAGTTAAGTTTGAACCTGTTAAGTCAGCTGAACCGCCTAAGAACTCTGGCAATAATGGGGCTAATGCAGCAATCGCGTTTTGTGAAGCTTTACGTGATGCATTGCCTTCAGCTTTTTCATTGATTGCAGCGATGATTTTATCTGTTTCTGCATTCCAGTTAGCTGGCAAATCACCTGCCATACGGCGTTTGAATTCTGCTGCTTCTGCTGGGAATGCTTTAGCATAAGCGTCAAATTTCTCGTTCCAATCTGATTCGCGTTTTGCGCCTTTATCTTTTTGGTTCCAACCTTCGTAAACGTCAGCAGGAATTTCAAATGGAGGATAGTTCCAGCCGATTTCAGCACGAGTCGCTGCAACTTCAGCTTCACCTAATGCAGAACCATGGCAATCATGTGAGCCAGATTTATTTGGAGAACCTTTACCAATAATTGTTTTACAGCAAATTAGAGATGGCTTGTCAGTCACTTTCTTGGCAGCGTCAATCGCTTTTTGAATCGCTACCGGGTCATGGCCGTCTACTGACTGAACATGCCAACCATAAGCAGTGAAGCGGCCTGCTGTGTCATCGGTGTACCAGCCTTCGATGTGGCCGTCGATAGAAATTCCATTGTCATCCCAGAATGCAACCAATTTACCTAAACCCCATGTGCCTGCCAACGCGCAAGCTTCATGTGAAACGCCTTCCATCATACAGCCGTCGCCCAAGAACACATAAGTGTAGTGGTCAACAATATCGTGGCCTGGTTTATTGAATTGATTCGCCAATAATTTTTCAGCCATTGCAAAACCAACACCGTTTGCAATACCTTGGCCAAGTGGACCAGTTGTTGTTTCAACGCCTTCTGCATAGCCATATTCTGGGTGACCAGCACATTGTGAATGCAATTGACGGAATGTTTTGATTTGCTCAATTGGCAGGTTGTAACCTGTCAGATGTAACAATGAATAGATTAACATTGAGCCATGGCCGTTTGATAAAACAAAGCGGTCACGATTTGCCCATTTTGGGTTGTTTGGGTTGTGGCTCAAATTGTGGTTCCACAACACTTCTGCAATCTCTGCCATGCCCATCGGCGCGCCTGGGTGACCGGAATTTGCTTTTTGCACTGCATCCATTGATAACGCACGAATTGCGTTGGCTAAATCATTACGCGTTGCCATTTTTATCTCCCTCATGTTAGTGGCTTAAAGGTGTCATTTTGTTAAAATCTAATGAAACCCTGTTTGAATTCTTAAAAAAGCCAGCAATTAAACCGCTTTTCGTAAAAGGTTAATTATTACTTAGATAGCCATTTTCAGCAAGAGCTTATGCCGACAATTACAAATAGCTGCGCTTAAATTAATGACTAAATTCTGATAAAACACCTGTAGCACAACTTAACAAAAAGCAAATCACTCAAAACATGTGCTAGTTTAATTGCCCAAAAGCGCTTTTTTAAGTGGTGCGTCTACAGGCTTGTTACCCAACCAAACGCGAA
>JAIYEJ010000083.1 GCA_027487055.1 Methylotenera sp.
AAACGCTACGTACGTAATCTAAATCTGCTTGTGTATCCACACCACTAGCTGGTGCATTTTTGGTAATCGTCACACCGATCTTGAAGCCATGTTGAAGCACCCTTAGTTGCTCTAAGCTCTCTATTTTTTCGAGTTCAGTTACGGCTAATTCTGCGTATTTTTTTAAAAATCCAACGCGGTACGCATAAATACCAATATGGCGATAGGCTTGAATGTGTTGCTTATAGATATCATCGCGCGGATAAGGAATCGGCGAGCGGCTAAAATAAAGTGCATTTCCACCCTCACACATCACCACTTTCACAATATTGGGATTTAAGAGCGAGGCTTGATCGTGAATCAAGTGACAAGCCGTTGCCATCACGGCTTCTTTATTTTGTGCTAAATGTGCCGCGACTTCTTGTATGAGTTTTGGGTCAATAAGCGGCTCATCACCTTGCACATTCACCACAATATCGTTGTCTGCCCAAGCCAATTGTTGCACCACTTCTGCAATTCTATCGGTACCTGACACATGCGTGATGCGCGTCATCACCGATTTGTAACCATTGGCCTCAGCCGTATCGAATATTTTTTTAAAGTCAGTCGCAATAATAATTTCGCTTGCTCCGCTTTTTGAAGCCTGCTCTGCGACCCTCACCACCATTGGCTTACCAGCAATGTCTAACAGCGGCTTGCCTTCTAGTCTTGTGCTTGCGTAGCGCGCGGGGATAACAACTTTGAAACTCATTTAATCAATTTTCTCGTCTGGTGATAACTTGCGCGCTTCGTCTTCTAACATCACAGGAATTCCATCACGAATTGGATAAGCTAACCTTGCGGATTTAGAAATCAACTCGTTAGCTTTTTTATCATAAATAAGTGGCCCCTTGGTGACTGGGCACACAAGAATTTCTAACAATTTTGCATCCATATTTTATTCCTTTGTATTCAGTATGCTTTTATGTTGCAATTTTGCCAAAATAAGCGGCATTAATGCATCGTCTATTTGCGCCTCTACTGGTAACACCCAATGATGCACCTCTGCAAATGACTTACATTTTACGGCATCTTTTTCAGTCATGATTAAAATATCACAATCAATCTCGGCCAGTTCTTCTGCTGTGTATGAATGGTGGTCATCAAAACTAACGGTCGTAAAAGTCAGCCCTAATTCACACATATGGTCATAAAACCGCTCTGGCTTGCCGATGCCAGCCATTGCACGCACAACTTTGCGGTTAAAATCTGCGGCTATTGCTGTCTTGCTTGCATCCGCAAGGTTATAAAAGCGCTCACCCATTAACTGCATTTGAAACGTAGCTAGGCTCAGCTTTTCACCATTGCTAATGATTGCATCCACCGTATTTAAGCGCGTCAGCGGCTCACGCAATGGGCCTGCAGGTAATAATCGTGCACTCTGATTACTGCTATCGGCATCCACAACGGCAATCTCAATATCGCGCTTTAAACGGTAATGTTGCAAGCCATCATCACTAATCACTACATTACAATCTGGATGCGCTTTGAGTAAGGCCTCGCCTACATCAACTCGATTTTCACCCACCCAAACAGGGCAATCGCAGCGGTTTGCAATCAGCACTGGCTCATCACCCACTAAACTTGCATCTGATTCAGCAGTGACTTTGGTTGGCAAGCGTGCACCACCGCCATAACCGCGGCTAATAACTCCTGGCTGATAGCCATTTTGTTTTAACTGCTCTATAAGCCATATCACCACTGGGGTTTTGCCACTTCCACCCACATTAATATTGCCGACAATAATCACTGGGGCAGACAATCGATAAGACCTCACTAAACTGTATCGATACGCCAAACGCCTAAGCCAAGTGACGAGGCCAAAAAGCCATGAAAATGGTACGAGAATCAAATAAAAAATTGTGTTTTTACGCTTCCAAGCTTCTTGTATTAATTCTTGTGCTAGTTTTGTCGCCATGCCAAATGTTATTCAAATTCTTTTTGGTACAACTTGGTGTAGTAGCCGTTCTTTTCAAAAAGCACTTGATGGCTACCAGACTCAACAATTTCGCCATGATCCATCACCAAAATTCTATCTGCGTTTTCTATCGTGCTTAGTCTATGCGCAATCACAATCGTGGTTCTATTTTGCATCAGCGTGTCTAGCGCTAACTGCACATATTGTTCAGATTCGGTATCCAGCGCACTGGTGGCTTCATCTAACAATAATATCGGTGCGTTTTTCAAAATCGCGCGCGCAATCGCAATGCGTTGGCGTTGTCCGCCAGATAAGCGCACGCCTCTATCACCAATTTCATTTTGCATACCATTTGGGAGTTGTTGAATGAATTCCCAAGCATTTGCAGCCTTGGCGGCTTCTATTACTTCGGTTTCAGAGGCGTCTCTTAATACTCCATAAGCAATATTATTAAATACAGTGTCGTTAAACAAAATAATATCTTGGCTGACCAATGAAAAATGGCTACGTAAATTTTTTAAATCAAGCGACCGAATATCAATGCCATCTAACAAAATCAAGCCTTGCTGGACCTCATAAAAGCGCGGCAATAAATTCACCATGGTAGTTTTACCGCCCCCTGAGCGGCCAACAAGGGCTACTTTTTCACCAGGTTTTATGCTAAAACTGAGGTTGTTAATCGCAGGTTTTTTTGCATTTTCATA
>JAIYEJ010000290.1 GCA_027487055.1 Methylotenera sp.
TTTAAGGCGTTCGGCAAAACTAAGTTTTTCAGTAGATTCAATTGGCGCTAGGGTTGTTAGCGCTGATAATTCAGCGGGCGCGGGTTCCGCTTTTGGCGTTGTAGCTTCTTCAGATTTTTTCTTAAAAATATTAAACATGGTGACTTAAAATATTGAAAATCAACTTAAAAATACTCATAAATGCTATTTTAGTCGTAAACTTGCGTGCGTGCTATCAAGAATCTAAATAAACAAGCGCATGTGAACTAAACAAATATGCCATATGTCCTAAATTTTGCGATTTGTGATTGAATATCAACTTAAGATTAGATATCGCTTTGTTATAAAATTTCTATGCGTTCTAAATATTTCTGGAAAGTATTTTCGTGTTAAACAAAAAAATTAAATTTGCCTTACTTGTGTTAATTGCGTTCCCAGCCATTACCTTTGCAGAAATTCAAGAGTTTAAGCTCAGTAATGGCTTAAAACTTGTGGTGCAAGAAGACCATCGTTCACCAGTAGTAGTTTCGCAAGTTTGGTATCGTGCAGGCGCGCTAGACGAAGTAAATGGCAAAACGGGTGTCGCGCATTTGTTAGAACATATGATGTTTAAGGGCACAAAAAAATACAAGCCTGGGCAATTTTCACGCATGATTGCTGCCGCAGGTGGTAAAGAGAATGCGTTTACGGGTCAAGATTTCACTTGTTATTTTCAGCAGTTAGAAAAATCAAAATTACCGCTCTCGTTCAAACTAGAGGCTGACCGTATGGCAAACTTACAAATCACCGATGAAGAATTTGCTAAAGAAATTAAAGTAGTCATGGAAGAGCGCCGTTGGCGTACCGAAGACAAACCACAATCGAAAGTGAATGAACAATTTCAGGCAATTGCATTTAGAGCGCACCCATATGCAAGACCAGTGGTAGGTCATATGAATGACCTAGAAAATATGACAGCGGCGGATGCGCGTGAATGGTACAAAAATTGGTACACGCCTAATAATGCAATTATTGTGGTGGTGGGAGATGTTAAGGCGGCAGAGGTATTAAAACTGGCTAAACAATATTTTGGGCCAATTAAGTCACGCGCATTGCCTGCGCGCAAGCCGCAGATTGAACCCGCACAAATTGGTGAGCGTCGCGCTGTGGTAAAAGCGCCTGGTAAATTACCATACTTAGTCATGGGTTTTCATGTGCCTACTTTGCCAAATAGCAAATCAGAAGTTCCAGAATGGGAACCCTATGCACTTGAAGTATTAGCTGGAGTTTTAAGCGGAAATGACTCTGCACGATTAAACCAAAAGCTAGTTCGCGAGACCTCATTAGCAGTAGATGTGGGCGCAGGGTACGACACCACCTCACGCGGGCAACAGTCATTATTTGAGCTTGTGGGCACGCCAGCAGAAGGCAAAACAGTTACAGAACTCGAAGCTGCTTTATTGGCACAAATCGAGCTAATTAAAACAGGTGGAGTGACACAGCAAGAGTTAAATCGTGTAAAAGCCTCTGTGATTGCGGCCGATGTATATCAGCGCGATTCGATGTTTTATCAAGCCATGCAAATTGGTCAGCTTGAAACCATGGGCTATAGCTGGCGATTATTAAAAGAATACCCAGAGAAATTAAAAACTGTGACATCCGAGCAAATCCAAGCAGTAACAAAAAAATATCTAGTTAAAGATAATTTAAATGTTGCAACGCTTGACCCGCAGCCGATAGATCCGAATGCGAAGCCGGTTGGCAAACCGCATCAACATTAAAATGCAAGTCTTGTCGCCATGCATTGTTGCACAATACTTCGTATACAAAAACGTACACGACAGTATCGCGCTCCTAGCCTGACTTAAAGCTTTGCATTATTAAAGGTGAACTTAGTTTATATAGATAGAAAATGAATTTTATAGCCGTCATTCCCGCGAAAGTGGGAATCCATTTTAAGGTTTTAGTATGAAAAAATTGCAATTTGTATTTACATTAGTATGGAGTTTATTAGTCTTCAATGCACACGCCGCAGTGAAGATTCAGCATTGGCAAACCAGCAGCGGTTCCGAAGTTTATTTTGTTGAGAATCACGACCTGCCAATTATTGATATGAGTGTGAATTTTCCAGCAGGTATTGCGCGAGATAACAAGCAAACGTCAGGTATAGCAGGTGTGACGCGATATATGATGACGCTAGGTGCAGACGGCATGAACGAAGAAGTGATTACTAACAAATTTGCTGATATTGGCGCAAATTTGGGCGGTGATTTAGATAACGACAGAGCTGCATTTAAATTGCGCACACTCACAAGTGAGCAATCCACCGCATTAGAAACATTTAATAAAATTTTGCATAAACCAGATTTTCCAGAAGCGATTTTAACGCGTGAAAAAACGCGCATTATTGCTAGTATAAATGAATCTGCAACGCAACCAGAAAGCATTTCAGACAAAGCTTTTAAGCAGGCTTTGTACCAAAATCATCCTTATGGTTTAGATGAAAGTGGTGAGATAGAAACAATTGCCGCAATGAAACGCGCTGATTTAGTGAAGTTTTATAATACTTATTACTCTGCCAAAAGTGCAGTTATTGCATTAATTGGCGATATGACCGAGAGCCAAGCGCGCAGCATTGCAGAGGCTACATCAAGCGGATTGCCTCAAACGCCAGCAGTTGCAAAAATTGCAGAAGTGACATTGCCGCAATCTTCAAATTTACAAAACATTAAGCACCCAGCATCGCAAGCGCATATTTTAATGGGTTCACCTGGCGTAAAGCGTGGTGATGCAGATTATTTTCCCTTATACGTAGGCAATTACATTTTAGGTGGTGGCGGTTTTGTTTCGCGCTTAACCGAAGAAGTGCGTGAAAAACGTGGTTTGGTGTATAGCGTGTATAGCTATTTTTTGCCGATGGCGGAGTTAGGACCGTTTCAAATTGGCTTGCAAACTAAAAAAGAGCAAGCAAATGAAGCGATGAAAGTAGTGAACGATACACTTGCCAAATATTTACAAAACGGACCAACAGAAAAAGAACTCAAAGCGGCTAAAGATAACCTGATTGGAGGCTTTCCAATGCGTATAGATAGTAATGGAAAAATTTTAGATTATATAAGCGTGATTGGTTTTTATAAGTTGCCAATGACATACTTAGATGATTTTAATAAAGAAATCGCCAAAGTCACCACGCGCCAAATTAAAGATGCATTTAAGCGCAGAGTGAAACCTGAAACCTTTGCAACTGTGGTCGTTGGTGCAGAGTAACTAACCAGATTAGTGATACGGCGCTAAGTCACTTTGGGTTAAAATAAAGCATTTACAATGCGACAGCTCTATTTTGCCAAAATCACTTTCATCTAAATCGAGCAAAACCAATCAAGTCCGCATCAATGCAGGGGTTTGGCGCAGTCGTTTGCTCAAGTTCCCCGATGTAGAAGGTTTACGCCCAACGCCTGAGCGCGTGCGTATTACGGTGTTTAATTGGTTAGGGCAGGACTTAACAGGTAAAACGTGCTTAGATTTATTTGCAGGTACCGGTGCGTTTGGGTTTGAAGCACTATCGCGCAATGCAAAACATGTCACTATGGTAGAAAACTCCCGGGTCGCGTACCAGTCCTTAATTCAAAATCAGTCATTGTTAAAAGCTGAAAATTGCCAAATATTGAGTCAAGATGCATTGCAGTTCATAGCACATAATACGCAAAAGTTTGATGTGATTTTTTGTGACCCACCCTATAACAAATCTTGGTTAGATAATATATTACCCATTTTAAATCAGCTTCTTACTGAAAATGGTTTAGTGTATGCAGAAGCAGAGTTTGAGATAAAATCAGATGAAAATTGGAAAGTGATTAAACAAAATAAAGCAGGCAACGTTTATTTTCATTTGTTAAAATGTGCTTAAGCCTAAAATTTTTTATTTTTAGGATGAAGTACATCGCGCACGGGGCACATAAATCGAGACAGTACGTCGTTTTACGGCGAGATTGCGAGCACCGCGTAACGCAGTAATTCGCCTAAAAGAGGAAATTGAATATGAGCAAAAACCTTATTGCAGTCTACCCTGGTACTTTCGACCCAATCACCTTAGGGCATGAAGATATTGTGCATCGCGCAGCTAATTTGTTTGATGAAGTGATTGTAGCCGTGGCAGGTAGCACCAATAAGCGAACTTTGTTTAGTTTAGAAGAGCGGGTTTCGCTTGCACAACGTGTTTTTAAAGATGCAGATAATGTCAAAGTGGTGGGATTTAGCGGTTTGTTGATGAAGTTTGTCAGCGAACAAGGTGCGCAAATCGTCATACGTGGCTTGCGAGCAGCCAGTGATTTTGAATATGAATTTCAATTAGCGGGTATGAATCGCAAAATTTATCCCAAACTTGAAACTTTGTTTTTAACGCCTGCAGAGCAATATATGTTTGTTTCTTCTACCTTAGTGCGCGAGGTTGCAATGTTAGATGGTGATGTGACGCAGTTTGTTTCGCCCATCGTTAAAGCGGCAATTTTAAATAAATTAGATAAAGATTAGTTCACATGAGTTTGATGATTACCGATGAATGTATCAATTGCGACGTCTGCGAGCCAGAATGCCCAAACGGTGCGATTTATCAAGGTCAAGAAATTTACGAAATCAACCCCAATTTATGTACCGAGTGTGTTGGACATTTTGATACCCCTCAATGTGTAGAAGTATGCCCTGTTGATTGCATTCCGCTTAACCCAGATGTGGTTGAAACGAAAGAACAATTGCTTGATAAATATTATCGAATCATCAAAAAGGAAATATAAATGAGAGTTTTACATACCATGCTACGTGTGGGCGATTTGCAGCGCTCGATTGATTTTTATACCAATGTGCTGGGCATGAAGTTACTGCGCACTTCAGATTACCCCGATGGCGAATTTACGCTAGCATTTGTAGGTTACGGCAACGAGTACGACAACACGGTGCTAGAGCTCACTTACAATTATGGTAAAACCAGCTATGAAATGGGCGGCGCATATGGGCATATGGCGATAGAGGTAGATGATGCCTACAAAGCCTGTGATTTAGTCAAAGCCAAAGGCGGCAAAGTTGTTCGCGAAGCAGGGCCGATGAAACATGGCACGATTATCATTGCGTTTATAGAAGACCCAGATGGGTATAAGATAGAATTCATCCAAAAAGGTAGCATTGAATATCCTCGCTAGAAAGACGAAATGTCTTGGGTTTTATATTTGATAGAATGCAATAACGGTGCTTATTACGCAGGCATTACCAACGATTTGCATACGCGCTTTGCTACGCATTTAGCGGGCAAGGGCGCAAAATATACTCGCGCTAATCCACCAGTTAAAATATTAGCGTCAAAAACTTATCCTGATAGATCGGCAGCAAGTATTGCCGAAGCGCAATTAAAAAACTTACCAAGAAGTCAAAAGAGGGAGTTTTTTGATGAATAAGGAAGCGCTTATCCAAGCTGTTCAGGCCGCGCTAGATGGCGATTGGGATCAATCACACAATATTGCACAAGACTATTCTGATAAAACTGCCAATTGGATACACGCAGTATTGCATAAAATTGAGGGCGATATGTGGAACAGCAACTATTGGTACGCTAGAACCGCTGGCAAAACTTATGAAGATTTTAGCGATGCGACAGAAGAGTTAAAAACGATATTAAGACTTTTAAGTGCTTAAAAAAGATGCCCTGTAAGCCAATAACCATGGGGCCTACAGAGCAAATTTTTTTTGAATCAGTGCTTGATTCACATCATTAAAATGTGCGCGCTGGGTTCATATAAAACATGCGCTTCCAACCTTGTGTTTCGGTGGTAATTTCTGCAGGGTTGGGTATCAGCGTCATTACACTAAAATGTAAATGAGCTGGCTTACCAGTCGCGTTGCCTGTGGTGCCGACCCGTCCAATCACTTCACCAAGTGATACCCAGTCTAAA
>JAIYEJ010000276.1 GCA_027487055.1 Methylotenera sp.
AGCCCAGAAATGCAATACTTAGCTGAACGTCGTACTGCCATGGGTGGTTTTGTGCCACAACGCCGCAGCAAAGGTAACGAGTTAAAAGTGCCTGATTTAGCTGCTTTTGACAATATGTTAGTAGCGACAGGCGAGCGAGAAATCTCAACCACCATGGCGTTTGTGCGCATTCTTTCAACCTTGGTGCGCGATAAAGAAATTGGCAAATATGTGGTGCCGATTGTGCCAGATGAAGCACGTACTTTCGGTATGGAAGGTATGTTCCGTCAATTAGGTATTTATTCTTCTGTGGGTCAATTGTACGAGCCACAAGACTCTGACCAAGTGATGTATTACAAAGAATCACTCACTGGGCAAATTTTAGAAGAAGGCATTAACGAAGCAGGCTCATTCGCGAGTTGGCTCGCCGCCGCCACGTCTTACAGCGTTACTGGCGTGCAGATGATTCCGTTCTATATTTACTATTCGATGTTTGGTTTCCAACGCATAGGTGACTTTGCTTGGGCAGCGGGCGATTCACGTGCACGCGGCTTCTTGCTAGGTGCAACGGCTGGCCGTACCACCTTAAACGGTGAAGGCTTGCAGCATGAAGATGGGCATAGCCATTTGATGTCAGCAACGATTCCTAACTGTATTTCATACGACCCAACTTTTGCGTATGAGTTAGCGGTGATTATTCAAGAAGGCTTGCGCCGAATGGTGCAAAACCAAGAAGATGTGTATTACTACATCACGTTGATGAACGAAAATTATAGCCACCCAGAAATGCCAAAAGATTCTGCAGAAGGTATCCTCAAAGGCATGTACCGCTTTAGTAAATCTAAAAATGCAAAAGTCCAACTGATGGGTTCTGGGGTGATTTTACGTGAAGTGATTGCAGCTGCTGAAATGCTAGAAAGCGAATGGGGCATTTCTGCCGACGTTTGGAGCGCGCCAAGCTTTACTGAGCTACGCCGTGAAGGTCTAGACTGCGAACGCTGGAACATGCTTAACCCAGAAAAGCCGCAACGAACAAGCTATGTAGCGCAATGCTTTAAAGATGCAAACGGCCCTGTGATTGCCTCAACCGACTACATGAAGAGCTTTGCAGAGCAGATTCAACGCTTTGTGCCAAACAAGTTTGTGGCATTGGGTACCGATGGCTATGGACGCTCTGATTCGCGTGAAGCATTGCGTGACTTCTTTGAGGTGGATAGACATTATGTAGTGGTAGCGGCATTAAAAGCCTTGTCAGACGAAGGTAAATTGCCCGCAGCTAAAGTGGCAGAAGCAGTTAAAAAGTACAAACTAGATAGCAATAAACCAAACCCGACATTAGTGTAAATATTGGTTTAATTAACGGTTTCATTAAAAGGTTTAACAACATGAGTTTAAAAGATGTATTAGTGCCAGATATTGGCAACTTTGATTCTGTCGATGTGATTGAAGTCTTGGTAAAAGCAGGCGATACGATTGCTGCGGATGATTCACTGTTAACTGTAGAGTCTGATAAAGCATCGATGGATATTCCCGCGCCGTTTGCGGGCTTGGTGAAAGAAGTAAAAATCAAAGTGGGCGATAAAATCGCACAAGGCCATCTGATTTTAACGCTAGAAGCATCTGAAACAGTATCGCCAACATCTAATACCAGCGCTGCTTACAGTCCCTCCCCTGCTCCTGCAGCAGCTATTGATGGACCTAAAGTTGAGGCACAAAAGCCAGCGGCAACAGAACAAGCAATCCCTACAGCTTCGCGCCCTGCGCCAGAGCCTGCGCAAAAAATTCAACCAGTACACCAACCTTTACCTGTGGCAGAAAGTGTCATCAGCACTGGCAATAAAGCGTCGCATGCGAGCCCATCGGTAAGAAAATTTGCACGTGAACTTGGTGTTAACTTAGGGCTTGTGAAAGGCAGTGGTAACAAAAATAGAATACTTGCAAGTGATGTGCAAGCGTTTGTAAAAGGTGAACTTGCCAAACCACGCACAGAAAACATGGGTGCAGGTTTAGGTGCTTTAGCCACATTGCCCATGCCAGTGATTGATTTTAGCCAATTTGGCGCTATTGAAACAAAACCACTTTCGCGTATTAAAAAACTCTCTGGTGCAAACTTGCATCGTAACTGGGTCACCGCACCGCATGTGACGCAATTTGATGAAGCTGACATTACCGATTTAGAAGATTTTAGAAAATCAATGTCAGCAGATGCGGAAAAACGTGGCGTGAAACTCACCATGTTGGCGTTTTTAATCAAAGCTTCTGTCAATGCGCTTAAAGCTTACCCTAACTTTAACGCTTCGCTATCTCCTGATGGCGATAGCTTAATTTTAAAGAACTACTACAATATCGGTTTTGCTTGCGATACACCAGATGGCTTAGTGGTGCCTGTGGTGAAAGATGTGCAAAGCAAAGACGTTTTGGATATTGCGCGCGACTTAATGGATCTTTCAACCAAAGCACGTGAACGCAAACTCAAGGTAGAAGAAATGCAAGGCGGTTGCTTTACTATTTCTAGCCTTGGCGGCATTGGTGGCACCATGTTTACCCCAATTATTAATTGCCCAGAAGTGGCGATTTTAGGGGTATCCCGCTCTAGCATGCAACCAGTTTACAACAAAACGACCAATGGTTTTGAGCCGCGCTTAATATTGCCATTATCACTTTCTTATGATCACCGCGTGGTCGATGGTGCAGATGGCGCTCGCTTCACAAGCCATATGCGCATGATGTTGTCAGACGTACGCCGTTTATTGCTCTAAGGTTTTAGATTGTCAGGCTAAGCGATGATTGTTTTTAACGCTTGGCTTTTTTATTACTTAATCTTTTAAAGATTAGTCTTTTTGTGCGAGCAACTGACATGCCAGTGCGCTGATGTAAGGCAAGGATTGCAATGCCAACATCGAAACCCATAGCTGCGCATCTATATTTGTAAGCCCTCGGCTAACCAGCATGGCAGTTGCAGCAAGTATTAATGCTATTAGAATCATCAGTTCTTCACGAATAGGCGCTAACAGTTGCCATTTGCTTACTGCCACTTTAGTTTTGGCCGTGACAACAAATACTCCCACTTTTTGTACGATACCCATCATCACACCTCGCGCAATTGCGTGAGATAGCCCTAAACTCGCGAGAGATGCACCAAAAATATCCGCCCAGCTACAATGCATGGTTTTGCGGTATAAAATAGGGCCTAGTGCTGCCTTAATCGCCAAAAAGGACAAAATAGGCACTATCATAATGGCGACTGGCAAACTAAAATTGCTAGGAAACGCAAGCATCGCCAACGACCAAAAAATTGAACCTAAGGTAAAAACAAGTTGTAGCGCATCGCCCAGCCAACCAAACCAACCTGTTAAAAAGTGGTAACGTTGACTAAATGTTAAATTGGATTTTCCAACTAATTTGGGAATGTGGCGTTTTAAAATTTGCATCGCGCCAAACGCCCAGCGATAACGTTGCGATTTAAGCGCGTTGAAATTAGCAGGCGTTAGCCCTCGCCCGAAAGTGTCATCCACATAACGCAACTCAAAATCACTCTCAAGTAAACGTAAGCCTAGCTCTGTATCTTCACAAATACACCATTCTGACCAGCCACCCAAATCTTTCAGCGCATGATGCCGAATAAGCGTCATGGTGCCATGTTGAATAAGCGCATTACGTTCATGGCGGTGATGCATACCGATGCGAAAGAATCCTTCGAACTCCCAATTGCACATGCGACTAAAAAAGCGATGCTCCCAATCTCGATGCGCTTGCGGCGCTTGCACAACAGCTACTTGTGCTTCTAAAAAGTGGGGGGTTAGTGTCCCAATCCAATCTGGCGTCACAATATAATCGGCATCTACAACCCCAACCACTTTTGCATCTGGGTTAGTTTTTGTTAGCGCAAAATTAAGGGCACCTGCTTTAAAACCGGGCCAACTTGGCAAATGGTAAAAGTGAAAGTTGCTAGGCAAGTTGGCCATGTAAGCTTCAATCGGCTTCCATTTGGCCTCGTCTTTGGTATTGTTATCAACCACAATCACTTCATAATTGGTGTATTCAAGCTTTTGCAAGCTTGCGATGGTTGCAATCACCATTTCTGGCTGCTCGTTGTAACACGCCAAATGAATCGAAACCATCAACTCTTGCTCAGTTGGCAGCGGTTCCTTGCGTGTGTAAATACGCCGCCATTGTCGTTTAAACATGACCTCACTAAACTCAACCGCATAAATCATCAATACTGCAGAAGTAAGCGCCATACCGAGAATTAATCCGCCAAGCACAAGAAAGTCACGCAAGGTGTAGTAGTAATCCCCAGGCAAGTTCCATGCAACAACCAGAGTTGTGACACAAGATTGCAATAAAATTGCCATGGATACAAAACCGCCAACGCCCCATTCTTTAAAACGCCAGCCGATAAAAACAATGGGTAAAAATGCGAGCAACGTTGACCATAATGCCTTACCTACCCAACGATTATCTTTGGGCACAGCGCCTTGCAAAGAATATTTCTCTTGCCTATCTGCATTAAACATGCCCCAATAAGCCCCCGCCCAGCCTTCGATTTTTACTTTCCAGGGTTGATCAAAGGCCTCCATCAAATAATAGTCATAATCTTGTCCCACATTTTTTGCTAAAAACTCGCGTACAAAACGCGCTTGGTTTACTTTGCTCGCTATTGATGCGCCAATATTAGGGCCCTGACTTGGCCAGCCGATTTCTGTAATAACAATTTTCTTACGCGGGTAGGCGTTCATTAGATCTTGGTATCGATCAACGGCGTATTGCGCGGCGTTTTCAATAGGAACACCTTCGTGATAGGGCAACAAATGTACTGCAATATAGTCTACATGTTTGACCAACTCAGGATTCTTAATCCAAACATGCCATGGTTCGGCTGTAGAAACTGGCACTCTAGATGTTTTACGCACCTCGTCCAAATAAGGGATCAAATCATCTACAGAAATATCATTTCTCAAGATGGCCTCATTACCAACAATTGCTCTTTCAATATTGTCGTAATAAACAATTTTTTCTTTTAAAGCCGCAATTTCACGTGCATTAGCGTATTTATCTTGGTTAATCCAAGCGCCTGCAATCACCGAAATTCCTTGCTTTTCTGCCAAGGTGATTACTTCACTGTTTTCTAGTGAAGCATAAACACGAATACGGTTTGAATATTTTTTGATGAGTTTAAGATCTTGTACTAGCTCTGCAGTGCTTGGAAATACTTTTTCAAGAGGGCTTTGGTCGGCACGATAAGCACTATAAGCAAACCCGTGCAAAATTGGTTTAACGTTAATAAGAGGTAGCGCTTGATTTGAAAGCACCCATAAACCAAAATGAATTGCAGCAATTATGCTTGCAAATAGAAGTGGCTGAGAGAATCTTTTAAATAGTTGCGTCATTGAATGACTAGTTTGACGCTGTTTTATGCATCGATGATCTTCGAGGCCAGATACTTAATACCATTAATAAGTTAATCATGAACCAAGCAATTGCTGCCTCATTATTTGGCTCTTTTAATATGCACAACAAAGCAAGTATAAAAAGCAAAGCGCAGAGAAGGTAATTCATCCACGACTGAGTTCTTAGCATGCTATTACTTACAATTAAACCTAAGCTCAAAATAACAGCAGGTAAAATAAAAAGAAGATTAGGAAAATCGCGATAGCGCCCATCGACAAAAACGAAATAGCTCGAAATGATTGCAGCTATGATTAACGCATAGTTTACAGACTTAATCATGGCATGAGCATTAATACTTTGTTTAGCCAGGCGAAGTGGCGTTAGGTGAAGAGGCATCGCTATGATAGCCAACCAGCCCAATATAGCCACACCTCCCAAAGCTACCCATTCAGTTGTATCTCTACAGGCAGCAATTAAATAATCATATTGCAACATACCGATTAAGCCTGCAGTCGCACCAAGGCAAGCGTTGCCAAACAAAAAAGCGATTCGCTTTTCTTGCCTAAACAAAGATAAGGCTGTAAAAAACATTGCGCCTATCAGCCCCAAATAGACTGGTAAGGCATGATCAACTCGCTCGGCAACTGGGGCAGACAATGAAAATTTAGGCTTCAAAGTCGTGTCATAAACACCCCAATATCCACCTACGGTACCTTCCAAAACCCGCTTCCATGGCTGATCGATTGCTTCGATAATATTGTATTGCCAGTTTTTCTGATGCGCCATTTGTAAAAACTCACGTATATAACGCGCCTGATTGAACAAACTAGGTTTAGATTCATTACGTTGACGCCCCATAGATGGCCAACCAGTTTCACCAATTAAAATTGGTTTTTTAAATGTCACCGCCAATTGATCCATAATGTTTGAGGCATGATTAACTGCATTATCAATGGCAACTGGATCGTCCTCCCAATAAGGCAATATATGAACAGTGACAAAATCAACATATTCCTCTGTGTCTTGATGTTTATTCCAAAACTCCCATACTTCTGCATAAGTTATGGGGGTCTTAGTATGACTTTTTGCATAACGCAAATACCTATGCATGGTTGCAGGTGTTTGCTCTTGCCTTAAAAAAACCTCATTACCAATGATTAAGGCTTTAATGTTGTCTGGGTATTGATTTGCAAGCTTCACGGCGAGCTTGATTTCGGCTTCATTATCAGCATTTGTCCAACCCACCCATGCACCCAAATACACATTGAGCCCAATTTTACTTGCTGCTTCAGGTACATAGTCCAACCCTTGCCCAACAGAGTAAGTACGCACGCAATCAGAAATATTTGCAAGGCGCTTTAAGTCTGCATCAATCTGCGCCGGACTTATTTTTATACCAACTACAAATGGAGATTGACCTTTACCATAGTAAGGCGCATAAGATACGCAATTGAGCTTATTGTGATGATTTAAATTTGGCGTGACGATGCTGATTGGCTGATTAAGCGTAAAAACCCAATACCCAACAAGCATCAACAAAATAAAACAAAAAACGCCATATGACCACAGGCGGCTAAACAACTGATTTAGCATAACACTCCGAGAAAATACGGATTATTTAAAAAAGAAATTTAAATAAAAACTTAAAATTTGTCACGACAACGCGATACAATCAAGCCTTAACAAAACAAACAATCTAAATGAATTGTAACATGAGAAAATTAGTCACTGGTCTTGTTTTAAGCTATTTAGCACTCTGTTCATCCGCATACGCC
Source organism: Methylotenera sp. (assembly GCA_027487055.1). Lineage (GTDB taxonomy): Bacteria > Pseudomonadota > Gammaproteobacteria > Burkholderiales > Methylophilaceae > Methylotenera_A. The sequence goes on from JAIYEJ010000276.1 coordinate 7,146, forward strand.
GCACCCGCTTTTAAGGGCACAAATTACAGTGGCGAATATCTTTGTAAAGGTAAGAACGACACGGTTGGCGATTACGAAGTCATTGTGACACTCAAACTAAATACCCTAAATAGTAATGCAAAATTTGGTGTTTATGATTTTAATACTGAAACAGAAAATTCTGTTATTTACTATGGCCAAGCAGTGGCAAATGGAAATCGCTTAGCACTTACTTTTAAGCTCTCAAAAGCACCTAATGCCGAATACAGCACTGGTATTGGCGAGTTTAAAAAACTAAAAGGCCAACGCTGGGGCTTTAGCCACCAATATTATGAGCCTGATAACAGCGGAGGTAACTACGGGACTGAGTTTTGTGCTATGCAAAGCGCCCAATTACCGCCAGAAAAAAAGAAAAAGTCAGTCCATAAAACTTCCTAATTCATTTTTAGAAAAAAACTTCTTCATGAAGCATGCCTTTTGCGCTTCAATATAATGGTTTAATGCTAAAATTTAACCATATCCTATCCAGTTTTTAGAAAGTTTGCATGAGCAATTTGATTGAAGTTTTTGTGCCTGATATCGGCAATTTTGATAGTGTGGATGTCATTGAAGTGTTGGTGAAAGCAGGTGATAGCATCGCTAAAGAAGATTCTCTGATGACGGTAGAATCTGACAAAGCCTCCATGGATATTCCATCGCCACTGGCGGGAACTGTCAAAGAAGTCAAAGTAAAAGTAGGCGATAAAGTTGCAAAAGGCTCGCTTATTTTAATGCTTGAAAACGCTGGAGCGAAAACTGATGATCCTGAAGCCTCTTCCAATAAGGCTTCCAGCCCTGCTCAAACGATATCATCTGAAAAAGCAGTTGAAACTATAGCCCCCCTAACCCCAGCAGCGCCTACTGGCAACAACGACATGTCAACACAATTAGTCGTGTTAGGCTCAGGCCCTGGTGGCTATACAGCCGCATTTAGGGCGGCTGATTTAGGTTTAAAAGTAGTGCTCATTGAGCGTTATGCAACCCTTGGTGGCGTGTGCTTAAACGTAGGCTGCATTCCATCTAAAGCTTTGCTTCACACAGCCAAAGTGATTACTGAGGCCGAAGAAACAGAACATCACGGTGTTAGTTTTGGCAAACCAAACATCGACCTTGAACACTTACGTAATTGGAAAGCAAATGACGTTGTGGGCAAACTCACTGGCGGCTTAAGCGCAATGGCAAAACAGCGCGATGTTACTGTGGTCCAAGGAAATGGCAAATTCACCAGCGCAAATCAAATTGCCGTAACTGCTGCTGATGGCAAAATCACCACCATCGGCTTTGAAAATGCCATTATCGCAGCGGGTTCACAAGCGACTAAATTTCCTGGCGCACCAACAGACGAACGCATTATGGACTCTACTGGCGCACTCGCTTTGACAGATATTCCTAAACGCATGTTAATTATTGGTGGAGGCATAATCGGGCTTGAAATGGGCACGGTTTACGACGCGCTAGGCTCAAAAGTAAGCGTGGTAGAGTTTATGGATGGGCTTATTACTGGGTGTGATCGCGATTTAGTGCGGCCTTTACAGAAAAGAATGGAGAAACGTTTTGAAGCGATTATGCTTTCAACCAAAGTTTCAAAAATTGAAGCAAAAAAAGACGGTATTCATGTCAGTTTCGAAGGTGAAGACGTTCCAAAGGAACCACAAATTTACGACCGCGTGCTCGTTTCAATTGGCCGTCGTCCTAATGGCAAAAATATTGGTGCAGAAAACGCGGGTGTCGCGGTGGATGAACGCGGTTTTATTGCGGTAGATAAACAAATGCGTACTAATGTACCGCATATTTTTGCGATTGGGGACATTGTTGGGCAACCCATGTTGGCGCACAAAGCCACGCACGAAGCAAAAGTGGCCGCAGAAGTGATTGCAGGGCATAAAACAGAGTTTGTTGCTTCGGTAATCCCGAGTGTCGCCTATACCGACCCAGAAATCGCATGGGTAGGCATGACCGAAACTGAAGCCAAAGCCAAAGGCATTGAAGTTGAAAAGGCTTCGTTCCCATGGGCGGCTAGCGGTCGCGCATTAGCTAACGCTAGAACGGATGGTACAACTAAACTTATTTTTGATAAAGAAACACATCGTGTGATTGGCGCAGGTATTGTGGGCACAAATGCAGGCGAGTTATTGGCAGAGGCTGTATTGGCGATTGAAATGGGTGCAGACGCGCATGACTTAGGCCTCACTATCCATGCACACCCAACCCTATCAGAAACTATTTGTTTTGCCGCTGAAATGAAAGAAGGTACTATTACCGACCTTTATATTAAAAAACGTTAGGTAAAATATAGCCTAGCGATTTTTTATGGGCAAGTAATTGGTGCTAGATCTGTACCCACAAACTCTGGTTTAATTTTTTGTAACTCTGTTGCGGCTTCTAAACTAACAGCCTTAATCAACAGGCTACTTAACGATTTGCCTGCGCTACGCAGGGCTTTAGTTGCGTTTTTTACCCCTTTATTTTGCAACTCATTAAGTAAACTGCTGGCTAACTGTTCATCTTGAAATAGCCCAAATGAAATCGCATTTCGCCATTGTGAGTCTTGCACAATATATAATTCTTGTACACCCAAGGCTCTGATTTCAGCTGCTTTACTCTCTGCTAACTCCGCACTTTTTAGGGGTGGGTAATACACCCAAAAACGACGTTCTTCTATCGCAACTTGCTCTTGCTTAATTTCACTTTGCAAGCCCAATCGCGCTAATACCACTTGGGCGGCAGGTAAATTGGTTTGGGTAAAATTACCCCATGTATAACAAGTTGTTTTAACAGGTTCGCTTACTTGCGGAAATGATGTTGACTCATTTGCAATCATAGCGCTTGCTGGCTCATTGTTAGGCATAGCATCCAAAGCTTCTTGACTTACCACGATGAGTTTTTCTGGATTGATTTCTTTATTAGCAGTCACTGGTGCTGGCGCTAGTTGATTCATATTAAAATAGGCATACAAACCCACGTTAAGTAGCAACAACAGTAAAACGATTAATCTCATCTTGTTTCTCTCTATTAAGCTTTTGCTAACAATGCTAAACCTTGCAATACAAGATTTTCTGTAATGATAACCTGTTTTGAATCAAGATTTAAACCATGCGCGCGCACGGCATCAGCAATTGTAAATGCATCGCCCCCACTCAATAACAACAAAGGTGCGCGCTCACATTGTTTTTCAAGCCGTTTTAGGGTTAAGTTAATGGCACCAACTATCGCATTAACTGCACCTGTTTTAATTGCGTCAGATGTATTGATTGGAAACACTTGCCAAGTCCCCTCATCCACCTTAAGCAATGCTGCATTATCGCTTAAGCTCTGCTGCATTAAACTTAAGCCTGGCATAATGGCGCCACCCAAAAACTCACCTGCTTGGCTGATTGCATCAATGGTCACTGCCGTGCCCGCATTCACCACCACACAAACCTGCTGGTGATGATGCCAAGCCGCAACCAAGGTTGCCCAGCGATCTGCGCCTAGTGTTGGCGCGTAATTGTTTTTTAAACCATATGCGGCTGGTGTGACTTTTAAAAACTGTATTTCTAGCGGCGTTAATAACTGCGTCACTTGTTGTGCCATTTCCAACCCAGCAACATTTGAGACAAATGCATTTTGCATTTTTTGAATAGGTAGGTTCGCATGTGCAATATCCACATTTAAACAAACCCCTTGCGATGAAAGTTGATTGTTGAAATCTAGCACCGCCCATTTAGTGCGCGTATTTC
>JAIYEJ010000269.1 GCA_027487055.1 Methylotenera sp.
AGATAAGGCATTCGTTCCATCTACCACAGCAGCTCTTGTCACATAATCCTCATAAGAAGGAATAGCAATTGCTGCTAAAACACCGATGATAGCAATCACTATCATTAACTCTATTAACGTATACCCTTTTTGCACAATCTTTAATGTATTCATTTTGCGTTCCCTTTTTTGCTTAATTGAATCATGCCAAAGACCTAATCACAATGTCTAGTAGCATCCGACATTCGGTTAATTTTGCAGAATAAGCGGTAAAACTATTCTAGTTTATCAATTCTAGTGACTCAAAAAACTGCATTCTGCCCAATACGCTATTAGATGCTAAAATATAGGTTAATGATTTATTTGCGGGGTTAACATGCCTAAATTCAACACTAAGTTTGCAATGAAAGTTATGCTATGCCTAGCCTATTTTGGACTGTCTGCATGCGGCACTAAAGGGCCTTTATATATTCCCGAGCAGCGCTACCCGCAAACAAGTGATACTCAAACAACACCAGAACAGAATAACCTTTCAATATCTATTCCAACTTAAAGAATATTAATTTAAAGAAAATTTAAAAGTGACGTTTACCTTAAAAAATAATGAATTACACGCAGAAAATGTTGCGCTAAGTAAAATAGCCGCAGAGTTCAATACACCATGTTATGTGTATTCAAAAAGCGCACTTACTCAAGCATTTAAAAGTTTTGAAGCAGGCTTAATTGGCGCAAATCATTTAGTGTGCTTTGCTGTAAAAGCTAACCCGAACATTGCCATTTTGAACCTCTTCGCTAAGCTGGGTGCAGGTTTTGATATTGTGTCTGGCGGCGAACTTGCGCGTGTGCTAGCTGCAGGTGGCGACCCTAAAAAAATTGTGTTTTCTGGCGTTGGTAAAACAGCTGATGAAATGCGTGATGCATTAAATGCTGGCATTTTATGTTTTAACATAGAATCGATAAACGAACTTGCAAGATTAAATGATGTAGCTAGCGCGTTAGGTAAAGTGGCGCCTATCTCTTTACGCGTAAACCCGAATGTGGATGCTAAAACCCATCCTTATATTTCCACTGGCCTAAAAAATAATAAATTCGGTGTTGCATTTGAAGACGCTATTGCGCTTTATGAAAAAGCTGCATCTATGCATAATATTGCCGTGCATGGCGTTGATTGCCATATCGGCTCACAAATTACCGAACTCTCCCCTTTTTTAGATGCTTTAGACAAAGTTTTAGGTTTGGTCGATAGCTTAGCAGAAAAAAGCATTGTCATTGAGCATATCGATGTGGGCGGTGGTGTAGGTATTACTTATAGTGATGAAACGCCGCCTGATTTTAAAACATATACCCAAGCAATTTTACAAAAACTGAATGGGCGCAATGTAAAGGTTTTATTCGAACCGGGTCGTGCGCTTGTTGGTAACGCTGGTGTTTTGCTTACAAGGGTGGAATATTTAAAACCTGGTGAGTCTAAAAACTTTTGCATTGTAGATGCTGCGATGAACGACCTCATGCGACCTGCATTGTATGATGCATATCACGAAATAGTTGCCGTTAAACCACGTACTGGTAGTGCAAAAGTTTACGAAATTGTGGGTCCAGTGTGCGAAAGTGGCGATTTTTTAGGCCATGATAGAGCTTTAAACTTGCAAGAAGATGATTTGCTAGCCATTAAATCTGCTGGTGCTTATGGCATGAGTATGGCAAGTAACTACAATACGCGTGGCCGTGCAGCCGAAATCATGGTCGATAGCGATAAAGTGCATTTGATAAGAGAGCGTGAGCATATTACAGATTTATTCCTATTAGAAAAGATACCAGAGTAACCCGTAAAATCTTGCATAATTTTCCGGTTAAGCGTAAATTTATATTCGGCATATAATACTTCTTAAACTTAGTATGCTTTTATTATCATTGTTAATCAGGGAGATTCAAAATGCAAAAATGGATGCTTGCTTTAATGGTTTTATTAGTTTCAATCTTTTCAGGTTGTGCTTCATCAGGTGGTGGTGCTAGTGCTAGCGCAAGTGATAATGGTGGTCTACCAGAAATTGCTGCTTATGATGATGAGGCTTTTGAGCCTTTGCCAGAAATGGTTGCAGCAGAGATATAATCAACAATACTAACTTAAGCGAAGCCCCAAACTCTTTGGCGCTTCGCTTTTTTATACTCTAATTTTTACTCTTATATTTTAATCAAAAATCACTGTTTTATTTGCGTATAACAAAATACGATTTTCTATGTGCCAGCGCACCGCTTTACTCAACACCACGCGCTCTAAATCACGGCCTTTTTGAATCAAATCTTCTACTTGGTCACGGTGCGAAATACGATCAATATCTTGCTCGATAATCGGACCTTCATCCAACACTTCAGTGACATAATGCCCAGTTGCACCTATCAGTTTCACACCGCGCTCAAATGCACGATGATAAGGTTTAGCGCCAATAAACGCCGGCAAGAAAGAATGGTGAATATTGATAATGCGTTGCGGGTAACGCTGTACGAATGTAGGCGACAAAATTTGCATATAGCGCGCAAGCACAATTAAATCAATATTATATTGTTCAAATAAAGCAAACTCTGCAGCCTCAACTTCTGCTTTGGTTTCTTTAGTCATTGGCAAGTAATGAAAATCGATGCCATAAAATTTAACCAAAGCTTCGGTATCTTTGTGATTACTAATCACCAGCGGAATTTCACATGCCAACTCACCACTTTTATGGCGATGCAATAGATCTGCTAAGCAATGATCGTATTGCGACACCATAATCGCCACGCGCGTTTTATGTTGCGATAGTTTAAGCTGCCACTGCATGCTAAATTTGCTGGCAATAGGCGAAAATGCAGCGCTAAAAGCGGCTTCCTCCAAATTAAAATTGGCGATATCCCACTCGACGCGCATTAAAAACAGATTATTTTCTGCATCTTGATGTTGGTCTGCGTGTAAAATATTGGCATTATGCTGATATAAAAAGTCAGCAATTGCGGCCACGATACCTTTGGTGTCTGGGCAAGTGATTAATAAGGTTGCGGTGTTTTTCATACTAAATGAGCATTAAGTAACATAAGATTGCAACAATTATACCCGATGCTGAAAAACACTGATATTAAACGAAAGATTTCTCAAGTATGACCGAAGCAAATATGAATATAAACGCAGAAATTGTGTTGGCTAATCCGCGTGGTTTTTGCGCTGGAGTAGACCGTGCGATTATTATTGTGGAACAAGCATTAGAAAAGTTTGGTGCGCCAATTTATGTACGTAACGAGGTTGTGCATAATAAATATGTTGTGGATGAATTACGCAGCAAGGGCGCAATTTTTGTGGATGAGCTTGATAAAATCCCTAAGGGTAGCACAGTCATTTTTAGTGCGCATGGCGTTTCTAAAGCGGTACGGGCAGAGGCAGATGCGCGTGGCCTAACCGCGTATGACGCAACATGCCCACTGGTCACAAAGGTACATATTGAAGTTGCTAAGATGCGAAAAGCTGGCTTGGAAATTATCATGATTGGCCATAAAGGTCACCCTGAAGTTGAAGGGACTATGGGTCAGGCTGATGAAGCTGAAGACACTAGCCTAGCCATGTATTTAGTTGAAACACCTGATGATGTGGCTCAGTTAACGGTTAAAAACCCTGAAAAATTAGCTTTTGTAACACAAACCACTCTATCGATGGATGATGCTGCACAAGTCATTAACGCGCTTAAATCCAAGTTTCCAAACATTCAAGCACCTAAAAGTGATGATATTTGCTATGCCACGCAAAACCGCCAAGATGCAGTCAAAATTATGGCGAAAGATTGTGACCTAGTGATCATTGTGGGATCGCCCAATAGCTCCAATTCCAACAGATTAAGAGAAGTCGCGCAAAACCAAGGCATAGAGGCTTACATGGTAGATAACGCGACATACTTGAAGCCAGAATGGTTAATTGGTAAAAAGAAAATAGGCGTATCTGCTGGCGCTTCTGCCCCTGAAATTTTAGTGAAAGAAGTAATTGCTAAACTGCAAGCTCTAGGCGTAAACCAAGTGCAAGAGTTGCAAGGTGTAGTTGAAAATGTGGTGTTTCAACTACCTAAAAACCTAGTCTCTGCGCAAAAAAAAACAGCGTAAATTAATGTATAAAACCCCTATTTCTGCGCTAGTATTGATTTACACGCAAAATATGCAAACACAAGGTTTGCAAGTCATGATTATGGAACGTGCAGACAAAGCAGGCTACTGGCAATCTGTCACGGGCAGTGTCGAAGGTATAGAGACGCCTTACCAAGCAGCGATTCGCGAGGTATTCGAGGAAACTGGCCTCAACGCGCTTGATTATGACTTTCAAGATTGGCGCGACAGCAATGTTTACGAAATATACCCACATTGGCGTCACCGCTACGCACCAGGCGTGACTGAAAATATTGAGCACTTATTTGCGTTAAGTTTACCCGATAAAATGCCCATTAAATTGGCGCCAAACGAGCATACACGCTACGAATGGGTGGATTGGCGTGAGGCCGCAAAACTTGTGTTTAGCTGGACCAACGTGGATGCTCTAAAAAGACTTGGTGAAAAGTACCAGCTAACATTATAAAATAATCCCTTATACGTTAACATGCGTTTATAGAAATTTGAGCTACCCCTATGCAAACAGCCACCATTAAATTTGAAAAATTTCAATCTGCTAAAGATGACGACTGCCAAGCGCGCATTCTTGCGGCGCGCGAAAAGCTCGGTAAACGCTTGGTCATTTTAGGTCACCATTACCAGCACGAGAGCGTGTATCGACACGCGGATTTCACTGGTGATTCGCTCAAGCTTTCTAAATATTGCGATAGCTTAGACGCTGAATTTATTGTGTTTTTAGGCGTGCACTTTATGGCTGAAGTCGCCGATATTTTAAGCCGCCCAGAACAAATCGTAATTCTGCCTGACTTGGCCGCTGGCTGCAGTATGGCCGATATGGCGAACTTGGCTAAAGTCGAGCGCAGCTATCGTGAGCTTAGCAAAGTGTTAGAGTTTGATGAAACAATCACGCCAGTGACTTACATTAACTCGGCTGCCGATTTAAAAGCCTTTTGCGGCGAGCATGGTGGAATTGTCTGCACTAGCACCAATGCGCCAAAAATATTGGAATGGAGTTTTAAACAACGTGAAAAAGTATTGTTCTTTCCCGACCAGAATCTAGGTAGATGGTCTGGCTACAAAATGGGGATACCACTTGAGCAAATGCCGATTTGGGACCCAGATCAACCAATGGGCGGCTTAACAGTTGAGCAAATTAAAAACGCTAAAATTCTGCTATGGAAAGGACATTGCGCGGTGCACCAAATGTTCCGTTTGCAAAATATTGAACACTTTAGAAAATTACATCCCGATGGCAATGTTATTTCGCATCCAGAAGCGCCATTTGAAGTATGTTTAAATTCTGATTTTGTAGGCTCAACTGAATACATTTTACGCACCGTGACTGAATCTGCACCAAACACCAAATGGCTTGTGGGAACTGAACTGAACTTAGTCACTCGCTTAGCCGAGCAAATGAAACCGCAAGGTAAGCATGTGCAATTTATGAGTCACGTAGTTTGCGAGTGCTCCACCATGGCGCGTATCGACCCGCAACATTTGGCTTGGTGCCTTGAGAACTTAGCCGAAGGCAATATTGTGAATCAAATTAAAGTGCCAAAACATGAGGCAGAACTAGCCAAACTTACCTTAGAAAGAATGCTCCAAGCGTCATAAATGAGTACTTGCCCGCTTTGCTTAACTAGTCCGCACGAGATTTTATGGCAAGATGAATTTTGCCGCGTGGTGTTATTAAACGATATCGATTATCCCGCTTATTGTCGCGTTGAATTAATTGCACATATCAAAGAAATGACAGACTTAGCACCCGCTGAACGTGCACGCACCATGCAAGTAGTGTTTGCGGTAGAAGCGGCGATTCGTGAAGTGATACAGCCCTACAAAATCAACCTTGCCAGTTTGGGCAATAAAACCCCGCATATGCATTGGCATTTGATACCGCGCTTTAGCGATGACAAGCATTTTCCGAATAGTCATTGGGGCAACATCACAAACGATGCTCTAGGATCTAATATCCACGTGCTTTCCGGGGCATCAAAAACTGCACTTAAAGAAAAAATTGCCGCACATGTCATTTGTGCGCTTGATAATGCTAACTAATTACTAAGCGCTCTACCACTTTGCCATTCACAAGATGACTTTCAATAATTTCATCTAAGTCATCCATATCGACAAAGGTGTACCAAACCGCCTCTGGATAGACCACCATCAGCGGACCTTGCCCACAGCGGTCTAGACAGCCAGATCGATTTATGCGCACTTTGCCTTCTCCACTCAG
>JAIYEJ010000351.1 GCA_027487055.1 Methylotenera sp.
GTTTTGTATGGTCTGCCAGCCAGCCCCATAAGTTGGGCGCAAAAATGCGACTGACTTGAAACAAGGACATCAAAATGCCAATATCAGCCGCAGTAAACTGCTCAGATTGAAGATACAAGCCCCAATAGGGGACGAACGCCCCTACAAAGAAATAATAGACAAAATAGAAACGGGAAAGATTAAAGTGAAGTGCGTGACTCAAAGTAAATTGAATCTGTAAATTAAATCTTGGGCACGCTTGAAGCTACATCTGCATTTTGCGCGCGATGCCTTAGAGCATGATCCATGAGCACAATCGCCAACATTGCTTCTGCAATCGGCGTGGCACGCACACCTACACATGGGTCGTGGCGACCTGTTGTTTGCATTTCAACCGCCTTGCCTGCTTTATCTATACTGCGGCGCGCTTGCGGGATGCTAGAAGTGGGTTTTAACGCAATGCTGACTTCAATTTGCTGTCCGCTAGAAATACCCCCCAGCATGCCGCCTGCATGATTAGTAGCAAAGCCTTGTGGCGTCAATTCATCTGAGTGTTCGCTACCGCGCTGCGCAACTGCCGCAAACCCAGCACCAATTTCTACTCCTTTTACCGCGTTAATACTCATCATGGCGTGCGCAATGTCAGCATCTAACCTGTCAAACACTGGCTCACCCCAACCCACAGGCACATTTTCCGCCACGATATTAATGCGCGCACCAACTGAATCACGCTCGGCACGTATTGTGTCTAGATATGCTTCAAGTTGCGTCAACACATCAGTATTGGGTGAGAAAAATGGGTTTTCATTGACACAATCCCATGTTTTAAAAGGGATTTCAATCTCGCCCAATTGGCTCATATAACCACGCACAACAACACCATAACGCTCTTTTAGCCATTTTTTAGCAATAGCACCCGCCGCCACACGCACCGCAGTTTCACGAGCGCTGCTACGACCACCCCCACGATAATCGCGGATGCCATATTTTTGCGCATAGGTGTAGTCTGCATGGCCAGGCCTAAATGTATCCATGATTTTGCTGTAGTCTTGACTACGCTGGTCAGTATTACGAATTAGCAAACCAATGGGTGCCCCTGTGGTTTTGCCTTCAAAAATGCCAGATAAAATTTCAACTGCATCTGCCTCTTGTCGCTGTGTCACATGGCGCGAAGTACCAGGTTTACGGCGGTCTAAATCAATCTGCAAATCTTCTGCAGATAAGCTCAATCCAGGCGGGCAACCATCCACCACTCCGCCAATAGCCGCGCCGTGCGATTCGCCAAAGCTTGTTAATGTAAATAAGGTACCGATGGTATTACCAGACATAACGCAATTCTCTTAGAAATTTGCGCTATTTTAACATACTAGCGTTTGACTTCTTAATGTTTAAGGCCTTGAATCCATTGTGTATAGACTTGCTTAGCTACTTTTTGTAAAAAAAACACGTGTAGCGGCAACTCTTTTTGCATCAATGCAATTTGTTGCACGCCAGGACTGCCCGCAGATTCATGCACTTCATTAGCACTCTCTTCGCACCATTTTTGTACCATTTCAGTGGTCATTTCAATATGAGTTTGAAAAGCTAAATGCTTACCTATACTCCACGCTTGATTTTTGCAATGCTGACTCGCCAATAAGTGTGTTGCTCCTTCTGGTAAATTAAAGGTTTCGCCATGCCAGTGAAAAGCGTTAAAGAGTTCTATATCACCAAACCAATGTTGTGCAACATCATTCTTAGTCACGCTGACCTCACCCCAGCCAATTTCTTTCACGGAATTAGCATAGACAGTAGCACCAAGCGCTTTACTCATGAGTTGCCCACCTAAACAATGCCCTAACAAAGGAATATCATGATCTTTGGCTTCGCGAATTAAGTCTAGCAAGGACGCAATCCAAGGCAAATCATCATTGACACTCATTGGGCCGCCCATCAGCACCATGCCGCTGTAAGCCAATATCGACGTGGGCAATGGCTCTGACTCATCCACTTTAACGAGTTGCCATGGAATGTTTTGTGCATCTAAAAAATCACCTAAATAACCTGGGCCTTCGTGCCCTAAAAAGCGAAAAATCACAATAGACTTCATAGTTGTTTGTATGTTCCTATTTCAATATTTTTAAGAGTATAAGTCCCAATCGCATAGCGAATCAGCCTTAGTGTAGGGAATCCTATTTTAGCGGTCATTCGGCGTACTTGGCGATTTTTCCCTTCACTAATTTTAATTTCTAACCAACTGGTTGGAATCGCTTTGCGTTCCCGAATCGGCGGTGTTCTTGCCCATAAATTTTGTGGTTCTTCTATAACCCGCACACTTGCGGGCTGGGTGACAAAATCCCCTAAATCGACTCCAGTTAAAAGTGGCATTAAATCTGCTTCTGTAGGGTTACCTTCGACTTGTACCCAGTACGTTTTAATTTCTTTATGCTTAGGATGACTTAAACGATGTTGTAAAGCGCCATCATCAGTTAAAATAAGTAGGCCTTCAGAATCGGTATCCAATCGACCTGCAGGATAAACATTTGGTATGGAAATATAATCTTTTAACGTGGGATGCCCGTCTTTTCCATTTTGTGGGTCGTGCAAACTAAACTGGCATACGACGTTAAAAGGCTTGTTAAATAAAATAAGCATTATCAAATTAAGTTTTTATAAAATCATCATGTTAGGAAATTGACTATGGCTTCAAAAATAAAAGTTCCAAGTATAGGTTCAAAAATCACCGTCAATGCGGATAACTCACTTAACGTTCCCGATATGCCAATTATTCCATTTATTGAGGGAGACGGCATCGGTATTGATATTACGCCACCCATGATTAAAGTGGTAGATGCGTCCGTAAATAAAGCTTATAGCGGTAAACGTAAAATCTCATGGATGGAGGTTTATGCTGGTGAAAAATCTACCACAATTTATGATAAGAACACATGGTTATCTGACGAAACCATGAAAGCATTACGCGAGTATGTCATCTCGATTAAAGGCCCACTCACCACACCCGTGGGCGGCGGCATACGTTCATTAAACGTAACGCTACGCCAAGAACTTGATTTATATGTTTGCCTGCGTCCAATTCAATACTTTACTGGCGTTCCTAGCCCAGTAAAACACCCCGAGAAGACTGATATGGTGATTTTCCGAGAAAATACAGAAGACATCTACGCGGGCATCGAATGGGCTGCGGGTTCTGACGAGGCAAAAAAAGTCATGCAATTTTTAAGCGATATGGGCATGCGTAAAAAAATTCGCTTTCCAGAGAGTTCTGCAATTGGCATTAAGCCTGTTTCTGTTGATGGCTCTAAACGTTTGATTCGAAAAGCAATTCAATACGCAATTGATAACAATCGCAAATCTGTCACAATTACCCACAAGGGTAATATTATGAAGTTTACAGAAGGCGGCTTTAGAGATTGGAGCTACCAACTCGCCAAAGAAGAGTTTGGTGCTGTCGAGATTGACGGCGGCCCATGGCTAAAATTACCGAATGGCATTGTGATTAAAGACTGTATTGCTGATGCATTTTTACAAGAAATCTTATTACATCCAAGCGATTATGATGTAGTGACCGCAACCAATTTAAATGGCGACTACATGAGTGATGCATTGGCCGCACAAGTAGGCGGTATCGGCATTGCCCCAGGCGCAAACTTAAGTGACACAGTCGCGATGTTTGAGGCAACACATGGCACCGCACCAAAAATCGCCGGTAAAAATATAGCCAACCCAAGCTCGATTATTTTATCTGCCGAAATGATGTTACGCCATATGGGCTGGACAGAAGCAGCTGATTTAGTATTAAGCGGGGTTGCAAAAGCCATTATGTCTAAACGCGTGACTGGTGACTTTGCGAGCCAAATGGAAGGTGCTACACAAATCGGTACAGCTGAATTTGGCGATGAAATTATCAAACAAATGTAGCACGAGAGAAAAGCAATAATACTGCAGCACAATATCTATAAGGTTATCAGAGCTTATGTTTTGATAATCTTTATAAAAGCAATAAAAAAAGCTCGCTTATGCGAGCTTTTAAAATTTTAGCTTTAACTAAAATATTCTTAAAGTATTAAGCCTTTTGAATATTTGATGCCTGTTTGCCTTTTGGACCTTCAGTCACTTCAAAGCTGACGCGTTGACCTTCTTTGAGGCTTTTATAGCCAGATTCAACAATTGCTGAAAAATGCGCGAATAAATCGTCGCCACCATCATCTGGAGTAATAAAACCAAAACCTTTTGAATCGTTAAACCATTTTACGGTACCTAATGCCATTTCTACTTCCTAACATATAACTAAGGGGGGCGCCCCAAAAAGTTTGTCTCAAGAACTTAAGTCGCAATACTACAAAGCAGGCTGAAAAATAACTCGAACTCAAACACCTAACGCGCTTTATATGTTACAAATTGTAAAAAGTCAAGTATCTGATGGGCCTGTTGCTTAAACCACAAACCATTTTGTTGCGCAAAGGTTGAATTTGTTAAAAAGAGTTACAGCCTCTTTACAAAAAAAATGTTAAAGTGCATTATTATGTCAATGAAAAATATTGTTTAACTACAATAGTTTAAACTATATAGATAAATAATTAGATTAAATGTTAATTTAAAGATTAAATAAAGTGATCGCTTTTTAATGGCTGCTAACGCATCAACAATCAAGTTAAGCGGACTCGCCCGCATGTTAGTGCAAGAAAATCTGCTTTCTGAAGCAGATGCAACTGCTATTCAAGCACAAGCAAATACCGTCAAAACACCATTTATTACACAAGTAGTTACCAGCAAAAAAGTGTCAGCAGAAAAAATTGCAGAAACATCTTCTAAATCATTCGGATTTCCGTATTTGAATTTAGATGCTTTTAACACAGACTACCTCCCTACCAAATCTATTGATTTAAAATTAATGCAAGCAAATCGCGTGATTGCATTAAGAGATTTAAATAATGTCTTATTCGTCGCAATTTCAGACCCAACCAATCTACATGCCTTAGATAGCGTGCAATTCCAGATGGGTATGACGTTATCACCTGTAGTGGTAGAAGACGACAAACTTGGCAAATGGATAGACAAGATTGTTGAGTCTAAAGACACCTCTATGAATTCGTTAGATGTAGATGGCGACTTTGATTTGGACATGGGCGCTGCCGATGCCGAAGTAGAAGTTGATAATACACAAGAAGTTGACGATGCCCCAGTTGTAAAATTTTTAAATAAAATGCTGCTAGATGCTATTAATATGGGTGCTTCTGACCTTCATTTCGAACCTTACGAAAAGTTTTATCGCATTCGATATCGTGTTGACGGCATATTAAGAGAGATTGCACAACCTCCACTTGCCATTAAAGACAAGCTTGCTTCTCGCATCAAAGTGATTTCAAGTCTTGATATTTCTGAGAAACGCATCCCTCAAGATGGCCGAATGAAACTGGTGTTATCAAAAACACGTACTATTGATTTCCGTGTTAGCACTTTGCCACTAATTCATGGCGAAAAAATTGTAATGCGTATTTTAGACCCCTCTAGTGCTACTTTAGGTATTGAGGCACTGGGTTACGAGCCAGTTCAACAAAAATTCCTTCTTGATGCGGTGAGACGCCCTTATGGCTTGGTATTAGTGACTGGTCCGACTGGTTCGGGCAAAACAGTTTCACTTTATACTTGTCTGAATATTTTAAATAATCCAGGGGTTAATATTGCAACGGCAGAAGATCCATGTGAAATTCCATTAGCAGGGATCAACCAAGTCAACGTGAATGATAAGCAGGGCTTAACGTTTGCTGCAGCGCTGAAATCATTCTTACGGCAAGATCCTGACATTATTATGATTGGTGAGATTCGTGACCTAGAAACCGCTGATATGGCGATTAAAGCAGCTTCTACTGGTCACATGGTACTTTCGACCCTACATACGAACGATGCCCCTGCCACCTTAACGCGTTTAATGAATATGGGTGTTGCACCATTTAATATAGCATCAGCGGTTTCGCTCATCACAGCGCAACGGTTAGCCCGTCGATTATGCAAAAACTGCAAAGTGCCGATTGATGTCCCAAAAGTAGCTTTATTAGACATTGGTTTTATAGAAGACGATTTCAAAGAGACATTTCAGCTCTATGGCCCTAAAGAAGGGGGTTGTGAACTTTGTAACAATGGCTACAAAGGTCGCGTTGGTATTTATCAAGTGATGCCGATTACTGATGCAATCAGCAGAATTATTATGAAACATGGTACCGCCCATGACATTGCAGACCAAGCTAAATTAGAAGGCATTAATGATTTGAGGCGCTCCGGTATTTTAAAAGCAAAGCAAGGGCTTACTTCTATTGAAGAAGTTGAAGCTTGTACCAATGAATAAATTAGTATGCAAGATAAATTTTAAAAAGTAGCTTATAAAATATTGCTCAAAACATTTAAGGATGCATGATGGCAGCTAACGCAACCAAACAAATTACCTTTTTATGGGAAGGTAAGGACAAAAAAGGCAAAGTAGTTAAAGGCGAAATTCGTGCAGCTGGCGAAGCTGTTGTTAATGCAACTTTGCGTCGCCAAGGGATCACTGTTACAAAAGTTAAAAAACAGGGTGCTTTTGCTGCCAAAGGCAAAATCACTGATAAAGATATAACGTTATTTACCCGCCAGCTTGCAACCATGATGAAAGCTGGGGTACCCCTTTTGCAAGCCTTTGATATTGTAGGTAAAGGGCATAACAACCCGGCAGTTGCTAAACTATTAGGGGATATTAAATCTGATGTTGAAACAGGTAGCAGTTTAAGTGCTTCGTTCAGAAAATACCCACTATATTTTGATGCCCTATTTTGTAACTTGGTAGGCGCCGGCGAACAAGCAGGTATTTTAGATACCTTATTGGATCGATTAGCCACTTATAAAGAAAAAATTATGGCTATTAAGGGGAAAATTAAATCAGCCTTAGTTTACCCAATATCAATTTTAGTCGTTGCATTTGTCATTACGGCTGTGATTATGATTTTTGTCATTCCAGCATTTAAAACGCTTTTTAGTGGTTTTGGGGCTGATTTACCAGCTCCCACATTGGTCGTTATGGCCATCTCAGATTTTTTTGTATCTTATTGGTGGGCGATATTTGGTTCAATTGGAGGGGGGCTTTGGTTCTTTTTCTACACGTGGAAGCGCTCTGAAAAGTTACAATCCACAATGGATAGGCTGATGCTAAAACTTCCAATTGTTGGCGAAATCATTCGCAAAGCCACAATTGCACGTTTTTCACGCACTTTATCAACCATGTTTTCAGCTGGAGTTCCCTTAGTTGAAGCGCTAGACTCGGTAGCAGGTGCTTCTGGAAATCGAGTTTATTTCGATGCAACAAAACGTATACAAAGTGAAATTAGCACGGGTACTAGCCTTACAGTTGCTATGCAAAATGCACAGGTCTTCCCAAACATGGTGTTACAAATGACTGCAATTGGTGAGGAGTCTGGTGCACTAGACTCGATGTTAAGCAAAGTTGCAGATTTTTACGAAGCTGAAGTTGATGATGCCGTAGACGCCATGTCCAGCTTAATGGAACCAGTCATTATGGTAGTGCTCGGCACGTTAATTGGTGGCCTTGTTGTCGCTATGTACCTACCTATCTTCAAAATGGGGGCGGCAGTGGGTGCCTAAAATGGAATAATTCGTTTGCCCTAAAAAACAAAGGCCATCAATTGATGGCCTTTGTTGTATGAATCAATAAGATTATTTTTTAGTTGCTGCTACCAAATACTTTTCAATTTCTTTATAAGGTTGCGCACCTAGCATGCGTTTACCGTCAGAAAAAATCAGCGTTGGCGTGCTGCTAACACCAGCTTTACGAGCCAACTCCCCTACCTTTTCAAGGGGCACATCGCAATTAGTCGCGGCTGATGGTAGTTTATTATTAAATACCCAATCATTCCAAGCTTTTACTCGATTTGGCGCGCACCAGATTGACTTAGACTTATTTGCTGCGTCTGGGTGTAGTGATTCTATTGGATATAAAAACGTATACACAGTGACATTATCAATATTAACTAATTCGTTTTGCTCTAAGCGCTTACAAAACGGGCAATCTACATCAGAGAACACCACTAACTTACGGCTACCATTGCCTTTAACAACCTTAATGGCTTGATCTAGCGGTAGACTATTAAAATCAACTTTCGTGAGTTCTTCCATGCGCTCACCTGTGACATCTTTTTTGGTTTTGGCATCTACCAAACGACCCTCAGCGATTAAAAAAGTTAGCTTTTCATCTGTGTAAACGATTTGTCCACCCATAAACACTTCATAAAGTCCACCATAGGGCGTTTTAGTAATACTTTCCACTTTAAATTTTGGGTAAGCCGCCTCAATTGCCTTTTTTAGACTGGCTTCATCTGCAAGTACCAGCGGACTTATTGCGATTAGCATTGTTGCAATAATATGTTTTAAATTCAAGTGTTTAAGCATTGTGTATTCTTTCTATTAGGTAACTTAAGCGGCTACCTGTTGTATTAATAATTTTTTGATATTTCCCTGACGATTAAGTTGCCTGAACCCCCATTTTGTAAAATACTTAAGCATTTTATGATCGCTAGCAAATAAAGAATCTAAGCCAGAGGTAAGACTATTAATGGCGAGCGTATCCGCTTTTCTAGCCCTTGCATATTGACGCAAAAATGCTTCATCTCCTAAATCTTGCATCACGTTTAGTTTAGACGCTATAGATGTCAACTCCATTACATCTCTAAATCCTAAATTCACCCCTTGCCCAGCCATTGGGTGTACTTGATGTGCGGCATCACCCATCAATACAAGCCGCTCTGCAGTGGTTACTAAAGCTGTTTGCTGACACAACTTATACGCAAACACTTCGCCAATTAAATTCAAATCGCCTAGTGCATAATTAGAGTGAGTTTCTAATGCATGCGTAAATTCGTCGTTTGACAATTCTAACAGTTCACCCGCCCTATCGGTTGGCAATGACCAGACTATTGATACGTTTTGCCCGACTAACGGCAATAAAGCGAGTGTTTCATGGCTCGCAAACCATTGTTTCGCGCTATGTTGATGTGGTTTTTGGCAGCTAAAATTAGCGACAATCGCGGTTTGATTAAAGTCTTTATATTGGACGCCGATGTTAAGTTGATTTCTTACCCATGAATTGATCCCATCTGCCGCCAACAATAATTGTGCGCTTATCTGTTGCTGATTATCTTGTTTTTTTTGATTATAAAAGTTGAGTTTAATCGCTTCTGCCGAATTTTCTATCTTTAAGCAATTCACTTCTGAGATGACTGCAATCTCTAATGTAGCGACTTTATGCCACAGTGCGGCCATTAAGTTTTGATTCTCAATAATCACCCCTAATTTTGATAAATTCGCATCGCCGCTTTTCAAACTTAGCGCTTCTGATTCAAACCACAAATCCATCTCATCAATCGCACATACGCGCGAATCATCCACTTCTGCCCAAACGCCTAAGTCTTTCAACCATGCTTCTGATTCTGGTGATATCGCATAAATACGCGCATCCCAATCTGCAGTTTTTTGGCTCATTTTCGGCTTGGCATCGACCAATGAAACGCTTTTACCTTGTTTAGCAAATGCCACTGCGGCGCTTAAGCCCACCAAGCCAGCGCCGACAATCACCACGTCAGTTTCAATCACTTTTGTCATGTTGCCAAACTCATTTTCCAAAGCTCATTCTATCCACCAACAGGTTTTTTGCAGGCTTAAATAAATCTAAGAGCCCCAGCCCTGCACCGCGCAAACTACCGACTCCAACCAAATCGTTAGTAAACACATTCACCAATAAGTCGGTAAACAATAAACCACCACGGGTGTCGCGTTTACGGCACTGGCTATATTGTTTCAACATCTCTTCACTACCAAGATTAATTTCAGGAGTTTTGATGATTAAGTCTGCCAAGGTCCAAGCATCGCGTATGCCCACGTTAAAGCCCTGCCCAGCCACGGGATGCATGGTTTGTGCAGCATTGCCTATAATCGCCAAATGGGGAGCTGTCGTTGGCTTGAGTGTGCTCAGTTTAAGTGGAAAACTCATGCGTTTTTCCACACTTAAAAATTGCCCAACTCTATCGCCAAAGGCTGCATGTAATTGCTTTAAAAAAGTGGCATCATCGAGCGTTAAGAATTGATCAATTTTATTTTTTTTACCAGTCCAAACCAAAGAAAAATCTCGCTCACCATTCGGCAATAAAGCCATTGGACCTTCTGGCGTAAAGCGCTCATAGGCAATATTATTATGGGGCAATTCGGCGCGCACCTTCGTCACCAGCGCATCGTGGCCGTACTCTTTAGTTTCTTTCGTAATACCTTCAATCGCATTCAAACTGCGTCCGCCATCCGCCACCACCAACAAATCGGCATTCAAACTTTGTACAGATTCATCTTGCTTAAATGTCACCGTACTGAGCGTTGCGCTAGTTTGAATATAGGTCGCCTCTGCTACA
>JAIYEJ010000310.1 GCA_027487055.1 Methylotenera sp.
CCAAGTTTCAATTTCACCTATTCAAGTCGATTTAACCAAGCATAGTCAATTAAATGAGCTACAAAACTGGTTAAGTACATGATAATGAATTTAGTTTATGGCACTAGCACCTCCTAAAAAAATCGGTATTGGCATGACCTCATTACGCACCCGCGAGCGTATGCTCACGCGCCTGCGCGAGCAAGGCATTAAAGATGAAGTCGTGCTGCATGCAATGGGTGAGATACCACGCCATATTTTTGTAGATGACGCACTATCTACCCGCGCTTACGAAGATGTTTCACTACCGATTGGCTTTGCGCAGACCATCTCGCAACCTTATATTGTGGCGCGCATGACAGAAGTTTTACGTAATGGAAATCAACTTGGCAAAGTACTAGAAATTGGCACTGGCTGCGGATACCAAACTGCAGTTTTATCGCGTGTTGCAAAAGAGGTTTTGTCACTTGAACGCATTCGCCCATTGGTCATGAAAGCGCGCAACCATCTACGCACCCTTAAATGCACAAATGTGAAGTTGGACCATGCCGATGGCAGTATGGGCTTAAATGAATTTGCCCCATTCGACGGCATTATTGTGACTGCTGCTGCAAGCCACGTACCGCAAGAGTTGCTGGCTCAGCTTGCCATTGGCGGACGGATGGTGATACCAATTGGTACAAGCGAGCAAACTTTATACTTAATAGAGCATAATCAAAACGATTACAAACAAACTAAACTTGAGCCTGTTAAGTTTGTACCTTTGTTAGGTGGGACTAGCATATGATACAGCGCATGATGCGTGTTCTCGCTAGCTTCATTATATTGTTGTTAGCATCCTGCGGCAGCAATCCGCCTGCCCCTGTGATTGTGCGTTCTCCACAAATAACTAAACCTAAGCCACCAGTAGCCAATAAAACAAATGGCGCAACAACGACTAAAGACTGGCGACCCGATAGCCATATTGTAAAAAAAGGCGATACTTTATTTGCAATAGGTTTAGAGTATGGCATCGACTATAAAGAAATTGCGGCAGCAAATAATATCTTGGCACCATACCCAATTCAAATTGGGCAAAAGCTTGATTTAACAAGTTTTAAAACCAAATCTGTAGCTAGCACTACGCCAGAAAGTAGTGTGTCAGAAGAAGATGGTGTGATTGTCTCACCGATTAAAACTGAACCACCTATTGATGCCAAATCAAGCCAAGACCCGAATAAGCCAATTGTTTCAGCTGTAACTCCAATACTCACTGAACCCAAAGCCATCAGAGAGCCTTACAGCTTAGAAGCGCTTAACAAAACAAACAGCAAGCCAATTGCGGCTAATACACCTATAGATTCTAAAACGACTGATACTAAACCGCCGGATACAAACCTGCCTGATGATGAATCAATTACATGGGCTTGGCCAACACAAGGTAAAGTAAGCGCAAGCTTTAATGAGGGAAGTAATAAAGGCATTGATATTGCAGGCATGATGGGGCAAGCAATCAATGCAGCCAGCACTGGTAAAGTGATTTATAGCGGCTCTGATTTGCGCGGCTACGGCAAATTAGTGATTGTTAAACACAATAAAACCTATTTATCGGTATACGCGCACAATAGTAAAATTATAGTCAAAGAGGGGCAAGTGGTGAGCGTAGGTCAAAAAATTGCTGAAATGGGCAATACTGATACAAACGCTGTTAAACTGCATTTTGAAATTAGACGCTTGGGCAAATCGGTTGACCCTGCAAAGTATCTAAATTAGTATTAAAACCAATAAGAGTTCAAATTAAATCATAAGGAGATTGATATGGCAGCTACGCCTAAAAAAGATCCAAACAAATATGCAAAGAATGCTAATATAAAAGCTGACAACCTGCAAAAAACTGTACTCTCTGTTGCTGGCATTGGCTTAATGATGCTTGGTTTAATTGGGCTTGCGTTAGAGTTTTTTAAAGAGGATGGCACACTTGGGGCAATCTGGGATTGGCTATGGGATGATACTACACATTTAATCGCCATCCCTGCTGTAATTTTTGTACTTTGGCTATTTAATAATTGGATAACTTCTTCAGCAAAAGGTGAAATTAAAAAAGCAGGCAATACGCCAATGTATATCATGATGGCAATTGGTGCTTTTTATTTATATAGATTTATTAGCACTGGCGTCTTGTAATTGTTTTAGCAACAAAAAAGCCGCCAAACTTTGGCGGCTTTTTTGTTTGATATTGCTTTAATGCTGTTTTTTAGCTTCTGCAGCATAATGCTCATGTACGGCTGACATATCCCGCTCGCGCGCCCACTTGATAATCGCATCTAAGCCTGGCGCACCAATTTCACCCACTTGGGTATGAATGCCCGCTTGATCACGAATCACCAAGATGCCAGGGATTTGCGCCACTTCAAAATAATCAGAAATTTCCGGGTCTGTTTCTGTATTCACCATGCCAAACACAATATCAGGATTTGCATCAGACGCAGATTCAAATGTTGGCGAAAACGCCACACATGGCTCACACCATGGCGCCCAAAAATCGACAATCACAAAATTGTTTTTTTCGATGGTTTCTTTAAAATTTGCTTTGGTAAGTGTAACAACAGCCATAATTTTGCCTTAAATTGTCCGAACACATGATTCTAACAGAGCTTGGCATTTAAGTTAAGTTCCCACTAACTAACTTGACTCTTTAAGTCATTCAAGTAGGTAATACCTACTATATGCAAAACATGACCTGCAATCCGATATATAAGGGGCTCAGACTTGCAAACTAATGAGCTAATCTAGTTGTAGGCGTTTTGTTTAATGCTTGGCTTAAATTGATTTACCCCAAACACTGTTAAAAAACAACTCACCTATTGGTTTACGTTTTCTCTCGGCGAGCTCACGGGCTTTTAAATCATCTGGCAAGTTGTTGGGATCGCCTTCATAGCCGACAGCCAGCATTGAAATGGGGTTGTATTGCGCAGGAATCGAAAATGCTTCTCGTGTTTTTTCACCGTTAAAGCCGCCCATTTGGTGTGTGACTAAGCCCATGCTGGTGGCTTGTAAGCATAAACTTACTGCCGCAGCGCCCGTGTCGTATTGCGCCCATTTGTTGGGCGTTTGGTTATGGCTAAACAAGGTATCTGCACAAATTAATACTAACACTGGCGCGTCTTTTGCCCACGTTTGGTTACTCGGTACAATACAATCAAACGCTTGTTGCCAAGCTTGATCATCCACGTTTTTATCCCATACAATAAAGCGCCATGGCTGGTCGCCAAAGCAGCTAGGCGCCCAGCGAGCGGCCTCTAGCAGCGCGATAATTTGCGTTTGCGTGACTGCTTTACTGGCGTCATAAGCGCGCGGGCTCCAGCGATTAGCAATGATGTCGTGAATAGGTGTTTGGGTAATTGCGGGCTTATGCATAGTTTAAACTTTCATAAAAGGGTAATCGGTATAGCCTTTTTCTGTTCCACCGTAAAAGGTTTTGCTATCTGCTTCATTAAGTGGCGCATCCACTTTAAAGCGTTCAACCAAATCAGGATTCGCTAAAAATGGCACGCCATACGCCACACAATCTGCATGACCGCTGGCAATAGCAGCGTTACCACGTGCTTTGTCATAGCTCAAGTTGGCCATATATTGACCTTTAAACAACTTACGGAATGCATTAAAATCAAATGGGTCTGCAATGCCGCCGCCATGTATGCCGCCCTCTACCGCGTGTAAATAGGCCAGATTTAATGGATTAAGCGCCTCTGCCACATAGTTAAACAGCGCTTGTGGGTTGCTATCTTTCATGTCATTAAAGGGGTTTACTGGCGACAAACGCACACCTACTTTGTCTGAACCAATCACATTCACTACAGCCTTAGTTACTTCTAACAATAAACGCACCCTATTCTCAAAGCTACCGCCGTAATTGTCAGTGCGAGTGTTGCTGCCATCACGTAAAAACTGGTCTAACAAGTAGCCGTTAGCCGCATGAATTTCTACGCCATCAAACCCTGCTTTTATAGCACATTGGGTAGCATGCACATAATCTTGCACAATCGCTGGCAACTCGCTTTCATCTAGCGCGCGTGGCTCAACGTAATCGACCAAGCCTTTGTAAGTAAATGCTTTACCTGCTGGCTTAATGGCAGATGGAGCAACGGGTTGCGCGCCATTAGGCAGTAAACTTGGGTGGGATATGCGCCCAACATGCCACAATTGAATGACGATTTTTCCGCCTTTAGCATGTACGGCATCTGTGACTAATTTCCAACCTGCTATTTGCGCATCTGTGTAGACACCTGGCAAGGCTGGGTAACCATGCGCCATAGCAGAAATGGGCGTAGCTTCTGTAATAATTAAGCCCGCACTTGCACGCTGTGCATAATATTCTACGTTGACCGCATGTGGTACACCGCCCTCACCTGCTCTGTTTCTGGTAAGGGGCGCCATCACTATGCGATTTTTAAGTGCAATACTACCTAGCGTAACGGGTGAGAATAAATCAGTTTGCATTGCTTACTCCAGTGATAAAAATGTAGTTGAATTCTAACGCGCTTATTTTGTTTTAATGCCTTCAATCAGCAAAGTAACTTCAATATCATCCCCTATCGGTGCATCTTTTTTTAAACCCCATCCAAAACCAAAATCTGAGGCTTTAAGCACGGTATGCGCCTCAAACCCTGAGCGCTGGCCACCCCAAGGGTCTGGCCCAAAGCCTAACACTTTAAA
>JAIYEJ010000299.1 GCA_027487055.1 Methylotenera sp.
TGGTAATCTTTACCATGCTTTAGTGCCAAAAAAGCGCGCACTTCTGTCACATCTGCAAAACCATTTTTATCGGTATCCATCGCAAGCACATTATCTTCTAGCGTTGGACCCGTATATTTACCATCTTTATCAGTAAGATAACCTAAAACACTATTTCCATCTGTACTTATTCCCGTTTCAACTGCAAGCGCACTAAAACTTGATAAGACGAGCAATGCTGCTAATACTTTAAATATAATTTTCAACATTTTATTTACACTCACTTATGCCAATTATGTATTTAACGCATCATATTACAAAAAGTGCTTTTTAAACGGTGACTTAATACACAGTTAGCAAATTTAATTGCTTATTATTTCTATTACTTGTTTTTGTGCTATTTTTTCTTGCCAAAGTGCCGGGCCCGTTTTATGCACCGCCTCGCCATTGGCGCTTACCGCCACAGTTACAGGCATATCCACCACTTCAAATTCGTAAATCGCTTCCATGCCTAAATATTCAAACGCCAGCACACGGGCTTTTTTTATGGCTTTACTCACCAAATAAGCCGCACCGCCCACCGCCATTAAGTACACCGATTGGTGTGTTGCCATCACCGCCAGCGCATCATCACCGCGTTCTGCCTTGCCAATTGACCCAAGTAAGCCCGTATTCAACATCATCTCGGTGTAGTCATCCATCCTAGTCGCAGTGGTTGGGCCTGCTGGGCCAACCGCCTCGTTACCCACCGCATCCACTGGGCCTACGTAATAAATCAACTTATTCGTAAAGTCCACAGGTAATTGCTCACCTTTTGACAACAAGCCTGCAATGCGCTTATGCGCGGCATCGCGCCCAGTCAACATTTTACCAGTCAACAACAAGGTTTCGCCCGCTTGCCAAGTGCTGGTTTCTGCCTTGGACAGCGTATCTAAATTCACTTTTCTACTTTGCGCACTGGGCGCCCAATGCACATCTGGATACAAACTTAAATCGGGTGGCGTGAGTTCCGCTACGCCTGAACCATCCAACTCAAAATGCACATGCCTAGTAGCCGCACAGTTGGGGATAATCGCCACAGGTAAACTCGCAGCATGGGTTGGATAATCCAAAATTTTCACATCCAACACAGTAGCTAAACCACCCAAACCTTGCGCACCAATACCTAAATTATTTACTTTTTCAAAAATCTCTAAACGCAATTCTTCTATGCGGCTATTAGCACCGCGTACTTTTAATTCGTGCATATCTATCGGCGCCATGAGTGATTCTTTGGCTAACACCATCGCTTTTTCTGCACTGCCACCAATGCCAATACCCAACATGCCTGGTGGACACCAACCTGCACCCATTTGGGGCACCACTTCTAAAATCCAATCCACAATGCTTTCATTAGGGTTCAGCATCGCAAGTTTCGCTTTATTCTCTGAACCGCCACCTTTCGCGGCAATTTGTACATCAATTTTATCACCAGTAACTAATGAAACATGCACCACTGCAGGCGTATTATCGCGAGTATTGACGCGCTTTCCAGCGGGGTCTGAAACGATAGAAGCACGCAATTTATTCTCTGGTAACAAATACGCGCTACGCACGCCTTCGTTCACCATTTGCTCAACATCTAAAGCCGCATTTTCAGATGTCGATTGCCACTGCACATCCATACCCACTTTGACAAAAGCAACAACAATGCCAGTATCTTGGCAGAGCGGTCGCTTGCCTTCGGCGCACATACGCGAGTTGGTTAAAATCTGTGCGATAGCATCTTTTGCAGCTGGTGACTGCTCTGCGTGGTAGGCCTTACCTAGCGCCTGAATGTAATCGGCAGGATGATAGTAGGAAATATATTGCAATGCATCTGCAATACTTTGTATGAAATCCGATTTTTTGATGGTAGCCATTTAAGCTGTTTGTTACCTTGAAGATTTAGCTACAGCAATGTTGGGGCGAATATCTTTACGCAGTATCTTACCATTTTTGGTGCGCGGAAAATCTTGCGCCAAGTAAACCGTTTTAGGGCTCTTGTAAGCGGCCAAATGCTGCTTTCCAAATGCTAACAAACTATCTGCGCTCGTTGTTGCATCTGGTTTTAAAATCACATAAATAACCACTAGCAGTTTGTCTTTTTCAATTTCCTCACCAATTGCTGCACAATCAGCTACATCAGCATGGCCTTTATATACACGCTCAATCTCGTAAGGCGATACGCGGTAGCCAAAACTTTTGATGATGTCATCTTTACGGCCCAAAAACCAAATGTAGCCATCTGCATCATATTTTGCGTAATCTCCTGTGAAAAAGTAGCCATCGTGCTTATACTTAGCCGTTTCTTCATCTAAATTCCAGTAACGTAAAAAAATACCTGGGTCATCAAGCGGTACAGAAATCATGCCTTCTTCACCAGTAACAACCTCTTCCAAGGTTTCAGGATTAAGAAGTTTGATATTGTGGCCTGGTTGTGGAAAACCCGCTGAACCTGGTCGAATGGGGCGATACTGGCTTTGCGAGAGGTAATAAGAGAACTCACTCATGCCCACTGCCTCATAAATATCTAGGCCAAATCTCGCTTTCCATTGGCTTAATACTTCATCAGACAAATGTTCACCCGCACTCATGTAATGGCGCAAGCTTGGGATATCCGCTTGGCTGGCAGTGGTTTTTTGTAACAATTGGCGGTAAATCGTCGGCACGCCAATAAATATAGTCGCTTGATGCTTATTGATTAAATTAAGCCAAGTTTGGGCATCATTTTTACCTTCATGCACAATCACGGTTTTGCCTAAGTAAAGCGGATCCATTAACCCCGAGCCCAAAACATAAGTCCAATTAAATTTGCCAGAGTGCAAGATACGGTCTTGAGCATTTTCATGATAATTAAACCAATACTGCGCGGCAGGCTGGCGGCCAAGCAAGGCGCGGTGTGCGTGCAAAACACCTTTAGGAAAACCCGTGGTTCCACTTGTATAAACCAAATAAGCAGGATCTTCAGATTTGGTTTTATGATGCGCTTCACAAGTTTGAATCTCGATTAGCACCTTCTCTAAAGAATGTAATTGCAGAAAACCGTTTGGTTGCGATTGCGAGGTTTGCGTAAGCAATACGTGCACCAAATTAGGTGTATCTTGTAAATGATCCACAATTTGTTGCTCCATATTCGCCCATGCGGGCGCGTCGGTCACCAACACGCAGGCACCAGAATCTTTAGCTAAATAAGCAACCTCTTCTGCGGTAAGCAAGGTAGAAGTAGGCACAGCAATCGCCCCCATTTTCATCGCACCTAAGAACGCAATTGGGTAATCTAAACTGTTCGGCAACCGAATCAGCACGCGGTCACCCACTTTGACTTTTAAATTGCGTAGCAATTGTGCAAACTGGTCTGTTTTACGGGCTAACTCAGCAAAAGTGATTTGTGAGGTACCACGCACATCATCTTCCACAATCATGGCGATATAATCCGCTTGTGCAGTACCTAGGTGCTTATCGCTACAAGCAACACCTATGTTGAAGTAGGATGGAATATTCCATTGCCAATCTGAAAATTGTTCAAACATTATAGTAATACTCCATACGGCCAGTTTTGACGTACCACTTGCTCTGGCAATTGTTCTAATACAAATATCGCAAAATCTATATCGCTTTGTTTCAACGCCCGCAGGGCATGCGCACGCAATAATGTTTGTAGCGCTTTGCCAAACATCGGCGGATCGAGCATTTCGCCTTCAAACTTAATGGCACCACCCAGCAAGGCATCTGCATCTATCGCGGCTTTTAAAATCGCCACTTTTTGCGCAATATCAGTGGGCGATGGTGTATAAGCAGTCTTACATAAATGAATATGCCCAGGATGAATTACTTGCTTGCCTGTTAAGCCCATCGCAGCTTCTTTACACGCATGTTTGTAAACCACGCGTGATTCGTTATCGCCATGCAAATCTAGCCAGCGACGCACATCATGTGGCTCAACAAATTTTTCGGGCATGATGTTGCTACCAATTAAGGTTTCGACACCACCAATCACGCCCTTACCAGCAATACGTGCTTCAAAAATGAGTTGATTCATAAAGTAAAACAACTCTTCAATCCAGTTTTCTGGCGAGATATGAATGCCAACCGCTTTTGAAAAGTCATGAATACCAAATACCACATGTTTAACGGTGCCGTATTGCATGAGTTCTGGTGCAATTTTGAGTGATTTAGGGTGCTCAATAATCGGTTGAATGGTGATGTTTGGATTAATACCCAGCAACAAGCTCGACAAATCACGCACTTCAGGCGCGCCATACACCTCGCCTGCTTTGGCAAGCATAATCACATCGATGTAATCACCCATCTCGCGCACTAACTGCATATCGAGCTCATATTCATCGGTGCGGAAAGAGTTACATCGAATCGCTATGGTGACACGCTCGTTCATTTTGCGCAGCAAAGGTAACTCTTGGCGCAACAACGCACGGCTCATTTCTTTTTGACGGCAGCCATCTTCTAGGTCGAAAATCAAAGTGTGAGCGATGGTATTGTGCGCATGCTTTTTCATGCGGTTACTCGCTTGCTCCATGTCTTCGTAAATACCCAAACTAGGCGCATATTTCACTGGCGGGTAATACAACTGAATACCCGGCCAGTAATCACCTAAGTTAGTTCTTTTGATGTGTTCTTCACTCATTATTTACCTTTATTTTACATACCCTAGAACCCAGTATCCATTTGGGTCACAGGGCATGTAATTTATCTATTACCGATTGTTGTGCAGCATCTTTTACGTGCAAGTTTTTAAACTGCAAGGTGTTCCAAAGTTCTTTATCTGGCATCTCTAGCAAAGTGTCAAAGGCATGCAATTCATCTAGTGTGAGCCCGTAAAAATAGTCAGCCACAAATCGTTGCAATACAATATCTAGTTCTAACATTCCGCGTCGGCAGCGCCATGCCAACCTTCTTTGTTCTGCATCTTTAATGATTTCTGCGGTTAACATAAACGCTCCTAGCCAATGGTTATGCCAAAGATTTTCTTAGCTGGTTTGGTACTATCTGATGAATCATTTTCTTTTGCACGCTCAATTTTTAAATCTTTAATGTTAGCAATCGCCGCATTCGGGTTGAGCTTTTTCGGGCAGACTTCCACACAGTTCATGATATTGTGGCAGCGATACAATCGATAGGGGTCTTCCAAGTTTTCTAGCCGCTCTTCTGTTGCTTGATCACGTGAATCCATGATGAAGCGATTGGCTTGCATCAAACCAGCTGGACCAACAAATTTATCAGGATTCCACCAAAAACTAGGGCAAGATGTTGTGCAAGCACCACATAAAATACATTCATACATGCCGTCGAGTTTCGCGCGGTCTTCAGGGCTTTGTAAACGTTCAGCTTCAGGCAAAGGATTATCATTGATGAGGTAAGGCTTAACCGAGTTGTAAGCATCAAAAAACTGCGTCATATCCACCACCAAATCACGTATCACTGGCAAACCAGGCATTGGGCGCAATACAATTGGCTGCTCTAAATCGGCAATTTTGGTAATACAAGCTAGTCCATTTTTACCATTGATGTTCATGCTGTCCGATCCACATACACCTTCACGGCAAGATTTACGCATGGTAAGAGTGTCATCTTGCTCTTTTAGTCGCATGAGTCCATCTAGCAACATATTGTCTTCATCATTCAACTCAATACTGTAGTCTTGCATGTACGGCTTTTTATCCACATCGGGATTAAAGCGATAAATTTGAAATTTAACCAGATTCGACATACTCATTTATCCTTAAATCATACTCTTTAATAAACGCGCTTTTTGGGTTCAAACGACTCAACCGTTTGCGGTTTTAAATTGACGGGCTTATAGCGCAATGTATTGTTTTCTTTATAAAAAAGCGAGTGCGTTAGCCACTTTTCATCGTTTCGCTCAGCAAAATCTTCCCTAGCATGTGCACCACGACTCTCTGTACGCGCGTTGGCAGAATGCATGGTCGCAACAGCTACTTCAATTAAATTATCTAGCTCAAGCGCTTCTACTCTTGCGGTATTAAATACTTGGCTCTTGTCATTAATGGTGATGTGAGGTACGCGTTTTGCAATAGCATCAATCTGCGCAACACCTTCCGCCATTTCATCGGGAAACCTAAATACACCACAATGCGTTTGCATGCTGTCCCTCATGGCATCGCCCACTTCTGTGACGTTTTCGCCATTTGGTTTTTCTAAGCGTGCAATACGTGTTAGTGTGGCTTCTGCCACGTTGGCTGGTAAAGTTTTATGCGTATTATTTTGCTTAATAGCCGCCGCCATATGGTCACCCGCCGCTTTGCCAAACACCACTAAATCCAGAAGTGAATTAGAGCCTAATCTATTTGCACCATGTACGGAAACACAAGCAGCTTCACCTACAGCGTATAAGCCATTGACTACCCCTGTTGTATCTACCACTTGTCCATCAATATTGGTTGGAATGCCGCCCATCATATAATGGCAGGTTGGTACAATTGGGATTGGATCACGAACTGGGTCAACATTAGCAAAAGTTTTAGCGATTTCGCGTATACCTGGCAAGCTTTTGTTAATGCGCTCTTCGCCTAAATGATCCAGCTTTAAATGCACCGCATCTTTGTTTTTGCCCACACCACGACCTGCTTTAATTTCCATCGTACAAGCACGTGAAATCACATCACGACTGGCTAAATCTTTTGCATGTGGCGCATAACGCTCCATAAAACGCTCGCCCTCGGAATTCACCAAATAACCACCCTCACCGCGCACGCCTTCTGTAATTAATACACCAACGTGTTGTATGCCTGTGGGGTGAAATTGCCAAAACTCCATATCTTGCAGCGGCAAACCAGCACGCGCTGCCATGCCAAGGCCATCGCCCGTATTAATAAATGCGTTAGTGCTGGCTTTAAATATACGCCCTGCGCCACCAGTTGCAATTAAGGTGGTTTTGGCTTGAATAATATGCACTTCGCCTGTTTCAATTTCTAAAGCAATTACGCCAAGTACATCACCTTCGGTATCGCGAATTAAATCTAGAGCAAACCACTCAATCAAAAATTGCGTATTAGCGCGTATATTGCGCTGATAGAGCGTGTGCAACATAGCGTGTCCAGTGCGGTCGGCCACGGCACAGGTGCGAGAGATTGGTTTTTCACCAAAGTTTTGCGTCATACCGCCAAACGGGCGCTGATAAATTTTACCGCTTTCTAAACGATCAAATGGCATCCCAAAATGCTCTAACTCAATAATGGCTTTGGCAGCGTTTTTACACATATATTCAATTGCATCTTGGTCACCCAAAAAGTCGCTGCCTTTAATGGTATCGTACATGTGCCATAGCCATTTATCTTCAGCCACGTTGCCCAATGCTGCTGCAATGCCACCCTGTGCTGCCACCGTGTGAGAGCGTGTGGGGAAAACTTTAGATAGCACCGCAACCTTTGCGCCAGACTCCGCCAATTGCAAAGCCGCACGCAACCCCGCACCGCCACCACCAATAATTACTGCATCAAACTTATGTGTTGTTAAAGTCATTCTCTACATATTCCATAAAATAAAACTTAACCAAAATAGGTACAAAACTAATAATAGATCCACACCAATTTGCATGTAAGCACGCAAAGTTTTGTTAAAAACATAATCTTTTAAAACATCTGCCACGCCCAGCCACGCGTGCATAAATAGGCAGACAAAAAACACTAAAGTTGCTATGCGAAACCAAATAGGCGCAAAAAATCCATGCCAAGCAGCATGACCAGATGGTTGAGTTATCGCTAACAAAATAAGTATTCCAATAATGTAGGCTGCCATCACTAACGCTGTTAGGCGTTGTGAAAGCCATAAGCGCATACCAGGATACTTACGTGTCAATAGTTGAATCACCATAAAACTGCTACCAAATAAACACTGCAAAAATTACTGTAGAAACAGCTACCAAATATAATAAAATACGGCTAGAAAGTCGTGCATTGTTGAGCGATGTCATCCAATGAATATCTTGAAACAAGTGTCGAATACCTGCAAAAAAGTGATGGAAAAATGCCCAAGCCAAGCCGATTAAAAGCAACTTCACAAACCAAGTATTAAGCCAGCCAGCTAATGTTAAATAAGATGATTCCGAATGTACTAAACTTTGAAAAGACAA
>JAIYEJ010000123.1 GCA_027487055.1 Methylotenera sp.
AAAATGAAATCATCATTGTGGACGAGTTTTCTGGACGTAAAATGCCAGGTCGTCGATGGTCAGATGGTCTGCATCAAGCGGTTGAAGCCAAAGAAGGTGTTGCGATACAGAAAGAGAATCAAACACTCGCTTCTATTACTTTTCAAAATTACTTCCGAATGTATGAAAAATTGTCTGGCATGACAGGTACTGCAGATACAGAAGCCTATGAATTTAATCAGATTTATGGCTTAGAAACAGTAGTCATTCCTACACACAGACCAATGCTAAGAAAAGATGCAATGGATAAAGTGTATCGGACTTCAGCAGAGAAATATAATGCGGTGATTGAAGACATCAAAGAGTGTCAAGCTAAAGGTCAGCCGGTACTAGTAGGTACTACTTCAATTGAAAACTCAGAGCTTATTTCTAGCATTTTAACAAAAGCAAACCTGAAACACGAAGTGCTTAATGCAAAACAGCATGAGCGTGAGGCGCATATTGTGGCGGAAGCTGGTCAACCAGGGGCAATCACAATTGCAACCAATATGGCGGGTCGCGGCACAGATATTGTTTTAGGGGGTAACCCAGAGGCCAGTATCCATGCGGTTCGCAGCGATTCTAGTTTAAGTGATGCAGATAAAGAAGCACAAGCTACACAATTAAAAGCAGCGTGGCAGCAACGTCACGATGCTGTGGTAGCTTCAGGTGGCTTACATATTATCGGTACCGAGCGACATGAATCGCGTCGAATTGATAATCAGCTTCGAGGACGTTCCGGTCGACAAGGTGACCCTGGCTCAAGTCGCTTTTACTTATCTTTAGACGATCAGTTATTAAGAATTTTCTCAGGGGATCGTGTTTCAGCCATTATGGAACGCTTAAAAATGCCAGAAGGCGAGGCGATTGAGCATTCCATGGTGACACGCGCGATAGAAAACGCACAACGTAAAGTAGAAGGGCGTAACTTTGATATTCGTAAACAATTATTAGAGTTTGATGACGTATCGAACGATCAGCGTAAAGTAATCTACGAGCAACGTAACGAATTATTAGAAGCAACTGAAATTGGAGAAACGATTTCAGCGATGCGTACAGATGTGATTTCTAGCATTATTGCGACGCATGTGCCACCTGGGAGTGTAGAAGAACAATGGGACATTCCAGCTTTGGAGCGCGCGCTTAAAGATGACACAGGTTTAGATTTGCCTGTTGCGAAATGGCTAGAAGAAAATCCAGATTTGCATGAAGAAACCATGCGTGAACGTATTTTAGGTTTAGCTGATGAATCTTACAAAGAGAAAGAATTGCTTGCTAGTGCAGACACAATGCGCAATTTTGAGCGCTCTGTGATGTTGCAAAGCATAGACATGCACTGGCGTGAGCATTTGGCAGCGCTTGACCATTTACGCCAAGGCATTCACTTGCGTTCTTATGCACAAAAAAACCCAAAGCAAGAGTATAAGCGCGAGGCTTTCCAATTGTTTGAAGGTTTGCTTAACACGGTAAAGTCTGAAGTAACTAAAATTACAATGTTGGTGCAAGTTAGACCGCAGGAGGAACTAGAAGCAGTCGAGCCAGTTGCTAATGTGGAAAATGTGCAATACCAACATGCGGATTTTGATGAGGCGTTGGCAAGTCCACAAGAAGATTTTTCTGATGAAGAAAAAGTGCAGTTGGCAAGTGGCGCACCAATAGTACGTGAAGGTATTAAGGTTGGGCGTAACGACCCTTGCCCATGTGGAAGTGGAAAAAAGTATAAACAGTGTCACGGTAGCTTAAACTAGCTTCTTAGTTCTAATAGGCTTGAGTAAAATATGGCAGATAACAAAGAAGTACAATCACCTTGTATTAGCGTTTGTAGCATGAACGAAAAAACAGGCTTTTGTCATGGATGCTTTCGCAACATGGATGAAATCGAAAAGTGGTGGGACTTAAATAATCAACAAAAGCAGGCTATTTTGGATATGTTGGGCGAGCGCGAATTGGCCGCTTTTGATTAACTTATCACCAATTTAGCTTTATTTTTTGCACTGCCAATAATTGCTTCTTGCTCTGCCAAATCATTCAAAATGGTTGTGCCAAACTGAATGATTGATTCTGTTTCTGGATGGTTTATTTCTAATGCAAGCTTTGTGAGTGCCTGCCTTCCCGTAAAATTTTGTTCCTGAATTAAACTTAGCAAACAATACGTCATCGGGTTTAACTCGATAAACTTAACTTCGTATTTGCTATTTCTAAACACTAATAAATACGTTGGTTCTAGCGTTGTTGGCTTGTACCGTGCGGATATTTTGTGCACAGGATAATCGTAATGCAACAACATGCTTGCTGGCGCTAATACTGGAACTTCATCAATTAAATTGGTCGTTTTGCTGAATGTATGTGGTGATGTTTCTAAAGCCCCCACGGCAAGTTCTACCCACTCGTAATGAGCAAGCGATTGTAAATAAGGTGGCGTGTTTGTAACACTATTTAAATAATCCAAAAATTGCTTTGGTATTTCTCTAAATATTGGGCTTGTGGATTGGTGATGCATGACAAATCCACGTATCAAACGATGCCAAGCACGCTTTCCGTGTACTTTTTGGCATACGGGAAAACACACTGAAACAGATTCAGCAATATTATTGAATACCGCATGACGGTAGACCGCCATCCGTTCAGCAGCAATCTTAGCAGGTTTTTTGTGATGCGCGGGGTTACGGATATGCGCGGTAAAATCAAGTTGATATTGTTGAAAGCTTAACATGGCATTAATGCATTGGCCTCTAAGCCACTATGGTATTGGCTTGCAAACATGCGTTTTGATAAAATTTTAGATTGAATATCCGCAATTTTGTTTATTTCTTGCATTAGTTTAGGCAATGGTGGAATATTGCTATCGCGTTCTAACAAGGTGGGGAACACGCCAAATAAAGCATACGCTTCTTCAAGTAAGGCCCACACAGGGTCAATCACATCGGTGCCGTGCGTATCAATTAACAAACTAGGCGTTTGTTGATAATGACCCGCAACATGGCTATACACAATTTTTTCTTTAGGGATTTGCTGTAAAAAAGCTGAAGCGTCAAAATTAAAATTCACGCTATTAACGAAAATATTATTAATATCTAAATGTAAATTGCAATCGGCTTCTGAAAGCACAGCATTTAAAAAATCAATTTCAGACATGGTGGAAATAGGTGCAGCGGCATAAAAAGATGCATTCTCTACCGCAATACGTTGGCCTAAAATATCTTGTGTTTGGCGTATGCGCGCTGCGACATATTTGACGGCATCTTCGGTAAAAGGAATTGGCAATAAATCATATAAATAGCCCGCTTTGCCTGCTTGATAATCGCTGCAATAGCTTAAATGTTCGGTGTAAATTGAAATTTTATTTTTTGCTAAAAACTGTTTTACTTGTTTTAGAAAGTCAATATTGAGTGGGTCTGGGCCGCCGAGTGACAAACACAAGCCATGGCAAGCAATAGGATAGCGCTCTACAAACCATGCTAAATCTAATGCATATTTACCACCAGCACCAATCCAGTTTTCTGGCGCGATTTCTACAAAATTAATATTGGAAATAGTTGGGTCTTGGTAGAGGAGTTGGATTTGGGGAATCAGCTCGCGCTTTAACCCCAAACCCACACCTTGTATGTCAGTGAGTGATGACATCAATTAGTTTTTACTGCTTATTGTTTCATGCCTTCGCCGCATTTACCTTCACCACATTTGCCGTCTTTGGCTTTGTCACCGTGACCACATTTGCCTTCACCGCATTTACCATCTTTCATTTCTTTTTTCATTCCTTCTCCGCATTTGCCTTCGCCGCATTTACCTTCACCACATTTGCCATCTTTGGCTTTTTCGTGGTTATCTGCAACTTGGTAACCACTCGAGAGTGATTTAATTGCAAATGGGTTTTCGGCTGCGTTGATGCTTGATGCTCCAAATGATAATGCAAAAGCGCTTGAAACTGCTAATGCAACTGCTTTATTTGATGATTTCATGGTTTAAGTCCTTTAATGTAGTTAATTAGTTAAGGTTGTTGTGTTGTGATTCAACCAGTTCCGTAATGCGATTCTTTGCAGTTGATGGTAATTTGATCGTGTCATCATTTTCAATCTTACTGACCATTGCTTTTGTTCCAACGCGCAAGGCTTGTAAATGTTGACTAAATCGTTTGCAAAACTTACATATCACTAGATGTACTTTTAGTGAATATAGTTCACGTAATGTTAGCCGACGATCTAACGACTGTGAAATTAACTGACTTGTTTGTTTGCAGTCCAACATATCTAGCTTTAAAAATACTCCATATATTTGACGACAAACACTCAGTTTGAAACGCCTAGCCAATTAATTTCCAAACACTTTCTTAATCCCATCCGGGCTCTATAAAGCATTACCCAAGCGTTAGTCGCGCTAATATTTAGTTCCTTACAAATTTCTTCATTATCTGATTCTTGTATATCGCGCATTAAAAATAACTGGGCTAATTTAGCAGGCAACTTATCCATGCAACTTTGCAAAGTGCCTAAAAACTGTTTTTGCTCGAGCGCATCTTGTGGCATATCCCAAGCAAGTGGTTTTTCTTCCCAATGACCTGTTTCATCAAAAAACTCATCCATATTAGCATCTTGGTCGGTCATTAAGTCAGAGGCTGCAACTTCACGTATATTTTTTCGCATCACATCAATCACTTTATGTTTTAAAATACCTGTGAGCCATGTGCGTGGGGAAGACTGGCCTGCAAAATCTGGGCTTTTAATTGCCGCTAAGAACGTTTCTTGCACAACATCCTCGGCCAAATGCGGGTCACGTAAACGCGCGAGCGCGAAGCGATACAAATAATCACCGTATTGATTAAGCCAATCGTGGATATTTTGATTACTCATTATTTATGCTCGAATATATACATCAATCCATTATGCCAGCTTTTTGTTGCAATAATTGTACATAATAGTTTACGTCTAAAGCGGTATTGTTTTGCTGCGCGTTCCAAATACATTCAGCGAGGCATTCTAAAATATCGTGCTGAGCTTGGTGTTCGTATAGGTGGTCATCTTGATTTTTTAGTTTAAGCTGTTCATAAATGCCAGCAATGCCAATAGGCTGATTAATGCTAATTTGCTCGAGTATAGAAAGGTGCAAACTCATGTGTAAAAAAGGGTTGGTCTCGCCAAACTCAGGAAAATATTCTTGATGTTTAAATTTTGCAGGAGTATCTAAAATAGAGTGATATTCAGGGTGCATGTGTATGACGCCCAAGGCGATTTTTTCTAAATCTGTCAGGGCTAGATTTTGCTTAAATTTATGCCAAGTCGTAAAAAAGAATTCACGTACTTCGTCGCGGCTAGGATTAAATAAAGACATATAATTAAAATAAACTCATAAATAGGCAACGTTGCTTTTTGAAAATAGACCAAGTACTGCTGAGTATTGCAAAAGCTCGTTGATACCATTAATTGGCGCAATTTCTCCGTTACCGTAAAATCCAATAATTGGCAGATTAGGGAACAATGTCTTAATTAAAGCCAAGTCTTGGTCTACTCCATTGTAAAAGTAAGGTCCGCGTCCAAGACACGAAAATAATAATGCAAATTCTGGTTCATCCACCAGTTGGCGTTTGAGCGAATTAGCCGTTTTAACAATATCTACTTGCGCGCTGTCGATATCGCGAATTGCCCAACTGAGCCAATCGTCCACATGCAAGGGCTTGGTCAGTGTTACAGATTGATTATCTTCATTAGCAATGATGATAGAAGCTAGCCCATATTCGCCGCGCTCAATTGCGCTTGCTTTGCTGGCGTGTACTGCCATGAGTTGATGATAGGGGAAATGTTCAGTTGCGCCATTATGCTTTTGCCAAGCTGCATTCAATGTTGCAAAGGCTGGCAGGCTTGCTATTGAAAGCACATCGTTACCTTCAACTGCAGTAATTCGGCGTGGTGCAGAAATGATTTTTAAGCCATGAGACGCTCCTACCGCACCGCTTGCGTTTTGCAGGCTCACTTCACAATAACCTTGCGTAGTGCCTTTGCCATTTTGCCAAACAGAAAATGGCCCATGGCCAGTCGCATCGCCAGAAACTCCACCAAATCTTCGAGTGTTTGTATTGGGTGCATTTAACCATGTAGTATTAATGGCATTCGGCGCAGCAAGGGTAAGTAATAAATTTTCGTCGGTATTTTCTAAACTGGCGTGAGTAAAGCTGAGGTCAGAAAATACCATAGCTGCTGCCGCAGGACTATCAAGCACCCAATCTTCCTCAGTAAAAATTCCGGTGGCAGAGCAACCAATAATTTGCGTACAGCTCGCTGCTTTAGCAGCTGCCACAATGGCAGAGTGTGGGTCAGCAGCGAATTCAGAAGTTAAAAAAAGCAGTACGCTAGAAGGTGCATGAATATTGGCTTTCAGCATAGCTGCGGCGACTGCTTGAGATGCTAGCTCTGGGCTTGCTTTCTTGCCGATAACTAATCCTGTCGCGACTTTCATCTTGTCGAAACTTTCAAGTTAAGTACTCTAGACAATATTTCATGCGTCCTGCCCGTTCATTAAGTGCACTTTCGGAATCATTTTATCTTTGTATTCACATAAATCAACAATACAGCATTCTCTGCATTTTGGGTTGCGCGCAGTACACGTGTAACGGCCATGCAATATTAATAAATGATGCGCATCGTGTAAAAATTCTTTTGGAATGGTCCTTAAATACTTCTGCTCAACTTGTAAAACGTTTTTACCAGTGGCTAATTTTGTGCGGTTACCAAGGCGGAATAAATGCGTATCCACAGCAATGGTGGGCTCCCCAAATGCGGTATTTAAAATCACATTCGCAGTTTTGCGACCTACACCGGCCAGCGCTTCAAGCGCCGCCCTTGTATTGGGCACTTGTGAATGGTGAATTAAGATAAGTTGCTCGCAACAAGCAATTACATTTTTGGCTTTGGCGTGATAAAGGCCGATGGTTTTGATGTAATTTTCTAAGCCTTCAACGCCCAAATTAACAATCGCTTCAGGCGTGTTGGCTACTTTAAAAAGTTTTCTGGTGGCGATATTCACGCCTTTGTCTGTGGCTTGCGCGGACAAAATGACTGCAATTAACAGTTCAAAAGTGGTTGAGTATTCAAGCTCAGTTGTTGGTTTTGGTATGGCTTTGGATAGCCGTTTAAAAATTTCTGCGCGTTTTTCTGCGTTCATTAAAAACTAATGCACTTGTCAATTAATGCGCAGGTTTAACTGCGCCACCTGATTGAGGTAAAGCGAGAGTTTTACGATTGCCAGCCCAGTTACGAAAAGCAATTAAGCATGCAAGCCCTAAAAATGCACCTGGGGGCAAAATGGCAAGCAAAAATCCTTGGTAATCTGGAATGCTTAACATGTAATGCTTAAAGTCTGGACCTAAGGCTAAATCTAAGCCAGAAAAAAGCGTGCCTTTACCAATAAGCTCGCGTATACCGCCCAATATGGCTAACACAATGGTAAGCCCTAAACCCATCATCAATCCATCTAATATAGATGGCACAGGGGTATTTTTTGCGGCAAAAGATTCCACGCGCGCAAGTACAATACAATTCACAACAATAAGCGGGATAAAAATGCCAAGTACTTTGTGTAGCGGCGCTGCAAAGCCATGTATGGTGAGATCAATCACAGTGACTAAAGCTGCAATCACCAAAATAAAAACTGGCACACGAATCTCTGCAGGCACAAATTTACGAACTGGTGAAACCGCGCCATTTGCTGTCGCCATGACAAGCGCTGTTGCCAAACCTAGGCTTAAACCATTCACCACAGATGTTGTTACTGCAAGTGTTGGGCATAAGCCCAAAAGCTGCACGACGCCTGGGTTTTGTTTCCATAATCCGTTTTCAACAATTTCTGTATATTGGCTCATTTTGTATCCGAAAAAAGTAGCTGTTTATTTGCCTCAAAATATTTTAAGGCTTTATGCACCGCTTTTACAACTGCGCGTGGTGTGATGGTCGCGCCCGCCATATAATCAAACTGGCCGCCATCTTTTTTCACTTTCCATTGTGGGTCGCTTGTTTTTGTGAGTGATTCACCATCAAAAAGTTTAATCCAATTCCCTTTTAATATATCGATATAATCGCCCAGCCCTGGGGTTTCTTTATGCGTTAGCACGCGCACCCCAGCAATGCTGCCATCATATTGAATGGCAATCAGCAGTTTGATATCACCTGAATAACCATCGTGCGCAATCGCTTCTAAAATAATTGCACTGGGCGCATTGTTAATGCGCGCGCGGTTGGCAATGGTCGCTTGTGTGTTGCCTAATAAATCGCTTGGGGCAAGCGTAATTGCATCTTTGAGCATATCGTTATCATGCAAGTTTTGCGGCACTATTTGGCTAAATAATGCCATACGCGCTTCAGCCTCACTTTTTTCAATCGGCACTTTGGTGATTTTAAATACATAAGCCAACAAGGCTGTAAAAACGAGTGCAAACGCAATCAATGTGATGGCGGTTTTGCTGGCATGTTTAAAAATGGTTTCAGGCATAAGTTATTATTTTGAATGCCCGAAAACGCGCGGTTGGCCCGAAAGGGCCCAAAACTGAAAAAACGGAAA
>JAIYEJ010000167.1 GCA_027487055.1 Methylotenera sp.
AGAGCAAAATCGCTTGGCAATGTTGTTAGCGGTTTTACATCGCCATGTGGGTGTGGCGTGCTTTGATCAGGATGTGTTTATTAATGCTGTTGGTGGAGTAAAAATTGCTGAACCTGCTGTCGACTTAGCAGTTATTCTGTCAATCGTTTCCT
This sequence comes from Methylotenera sp., assembly GCA_027487055.1. Lineage (GTDB taxonomy): Bacteria > Pseudomonadota > Gammaproteobacteria > Burkholderiales > Methylophilaceae > Methylotenera_A. The sequence continues at coordinate 153 of JAIYEJ010000167.1, forward strand.
CATTAAAAAACAAACCTTTAGAATCCAAACTTATAGTTTTTGGTGAAGTCGGGTTAGCTGGAGAGGTTCGGCCGGTGCAAGGTGGACAAATGCGTTTAAAAGAAGCAGCTAAATTGGGGTTTACCAAAGCAATCGTACCAAAAGCTAATGTGCCAAAAACAAAAATAATCGGACTAGATGTAGTGGCTGTTGAGCGCTTAGAGCAAGCGTTAAGACAATTTTAATATCAAAATTAGCTACATAGACTATTGTTTAAGCAGACTTAATCATTTAAATTATTATCAATAAAAAATTTTATTAGCTTATTAAGGAAGTATCCATGTTTCATAATGCAACATTACCAATCAGTATCGATGATGGTGTCTATTTAAATATTGATGAAGCAAAAAAAATTGGTGAGAGTTTAAGTGGTGATTATTGTTTTGCAGAGCCATTTCCACACATCGTCATAGATAATTTTTTGCCTGAAGCGTTTTTAGATAAAATCATAAGTAATTTTCCAGTTGAAAAGCTTAAAAATGATGTGATTTTTGATTCAGGCTATGCTGGGTTACATAAGAGACAGGTTCTGCCTGTTGATTGTAATGGCTTTATTCGTGAGGTGTTTGGTTTTTTTAACTCAAAACCTATTGTTCAGTTTTTAGAGTCGCTCACAACTATTCCATCTTTGATACCTGATCCGCATTTCGTAGGTGGGGGCTTTCATGAAACATCTAAAGGCGGTAAGTTAGGAATACATGCAGATTTTAGAATTAATGAAGATTTGCATTTAAACCGTCGCTTAAATGCGATTATTTATCTTAATAAAGATTGGAAAGATGAATACGGTGGACATTTAGAGCTTTGGGATAAAAATATGCAAGCTAAAGTGCATTCAGTTGCACCAGTTTATAATCGTTGTGTGATTTTTAATACAGATGCAGATAGTTTTCATGGTCACCCTGATCCTTTAACTACTCCTGATGGTGTTACTAGAAGGTCAATAGCATTATATTACTACACTGCTTCTAAGCGTATTTATGAAGACACCGTAGCACATACTACGATGTATAAATCCAGACCTGGTGAAGATGCTGCCACCAAAAAAGAGGTTCGGAAACTTGTGTTTGATAACTATTTAAAAGATTTAACACCACCTGTGTTCTATAGAATATATGGCAGAGTTAAAGATAAGTTAAAGTTTTTAACTTTTTAGAGTTGATCAATACTAAATTTATTGTCAATGGTATATTAAATTCGCGCATGATATCCCGCTACGTACTGCACCCTCAATCGTAGCGGGGTATTCAGCGTAGGTATAATCTCCAGCTAAATATAAATTTGTATATGGGGTCACTTGCGCTGGCCTTGGTAAGTTTACGTTGCAAGAGAAAGTAGCGCGTTTTTCGCTAATCACTTTATGCCAAAGCGGTTTATCAAGTTGTGGAAAAGCGGCTTTTAATTCTTGTGCGACCTTAAGTGCTAACGCATCTTGAGTTAAGCTCTGGTGCTCTCCTTCCGCACTAATAATCACTGCCATTAGTCCATGCTGATTACAAAGTATGCCGCGATCAAATACCCACTGGGAAAAAGTATTGGCTAATCCCAGCATTGGCGAGGAAAGCGAAGCAGTAGGCGCATATTGCAAATAAATAGTTGTGATGGGTTGGTAGTGATAACTATCTGTTTGTTCAGCAATATAATGTAGCTTTGGTAAATCCCCAAGCACATTGCGCAAGCGCACAGGCGAGATTGCAATAATCACATGGCTTGCATCATAAGTTTCGTCTTTAGTTGATACTTTGTACCCAGTTTTACTTTCCGTGATGCTTTTTACCCGCTTATTGAGGAATATGCTGACATTTTTTCTTTTAAGGTAGCTAGTAATCGGTTGCGAGAATAATTGTGATAAATCGAGCTTAGGTAATAAAAAGTCACTATCAGATTTATTCTTAAACGTATCACGCAGTACATTTAAAAATATTTTAGTACTTGCAAGTTGAATTGGTGTATTTAAAGCTGCTAAGCAAAGCGGTTCCCAAAGCAAGTTTATGATATTTCCGTGTTGCTTATTTTTGAGTAAAAAAATAGCCAATGGCTCATCTTCGCCAATTTGAAAATTAGTTTTTTTGAGTTTAGCCATGAATTTAATTGCTGAAATGCGTTCATGCAACTTAAGTCCATGACAAAATAAAAAACCTAACAGCTGGTTGATTGGTGCTGGAAGATAGCGAGAAGTTTTGAGCTTAAATCCTATTTGACTATTGACATGCAATTGCAAACTCAATGGCATTCGTAAAAACGCATTTTTTTCATTTACCCCAATTTGCTGAAGAAGCTTGAGAGTTTCAGAATAAGCGCCAAGTAATATATGTTGACCATTATCAAGCTGATGTACTTGGGTATTATATTCAATCGCTACAGTGCGGGCGCGACCACCTAATTGTGAAGCAGCATCTAGTAGGGTGACCTGAATGCCTTCTGAAGCAAGTGTTGCTGCGGCAGACAGGCCAGCTATTCCCCCACCTATTACGCATACATGCATTGACTCTTTACTCAAATTTCAGCTCAATCATTTATCTATATGGTTTTAGCCAAACAGAAAAAATTAACCAAAATTTATGTAAGCCGCCTAGTGAGGTGCGTGTATTAAGTACTTTTTCTGCACCATCCGATTTGATTTCTCTCAATAGAGTTCGATATACTGCTGCCATCATTAAACCGGGTTGTTGTTGTTTGATATCTTCTGAAGGCAACTCACGCATGGCTTTATCATAATATGTTTCTGCACGTTCAATTTGATACTCCATCAGTTCCTTTACTGCAGCAGATTCGCGGCTTTGTAATACATCTTCTTCAGTAACTTTAGCTTTTTTAAGTTCATCTAAAGGCAAGTAAATACGGCCTCTGCGGGCATCTTCGCCAACATCACGAATAATGTTTGTGAGTTGAAAAGCCATGCCTAAATCATGTGCATATTTAAGCGTTTTACGGTTTTTAAAGCCAAATATACTAGCTGAAAGTAATCCAACGACACTCGCGACCCGATAACAATAAAGTTGCAGCTGTTTAAAGTCTTCGTAACGGTTGAATTTTAAATCCATTTCCATACCGTCAATAATTTCCAAAAAGTGCTCTTGGGCTAGGTTAAATTCTGCCACATAAGGCTGCAATGCTTTTGTAACAGGGTGTTGCGGCTTATTGGTATACAAATTAATGATTTCACTTTTCCACCAATTCAATTTTGTTTGCGCCACATTATAATCGGTGCATTCGTCTACGACATCATCTACTTCACGACAAAATGCATAGAGCGCAGTCATGGCCTCACATTGTTTTTTTGGTAGAAAAAAGAAACTAAAGGTAAAGCTAGAGCCACTTTGAGCAGCTTTTTTCTTGCAGTATTCCAATGGTGACATAAATGCGGTGGATTATCTAAGGAGGGCTTTAAGCAATATCACTGGCCAATCCCAAGTTTGTAGGGTAGGACGGTGCTTAAAAACATCGCCACGCACGCTTCTTAATTTGTAAATGACGCGTTCACCACCGCCTATAATCATACGCATTTCAAGTCCAATGCGTCCAGGTAGCACGTGCTCCAAAGGTTTGCCTTCGTTAAGCATCTTTTCAGCTCTATCAATGTTAAAAAGCATAAACTCTTCCCAATGCCTATTTGTGTGTTTGCTTGCAATTTGGGCTTCATTAACGCCAAACTTTTTCATTTCATCTTGGCAAAGATAGATGCGGCTTTTATGAAACTCATTATCAAAATCGATAGCTACATCTTGATAAAAATTAATCAGTTGTAAGGCAGTACAAATTTTGTTGGAATATACTAAATTTTCAGGTGTCGCTTTTTCAAAAAGGTGCAACAGTAGGGTGCCGATAGGATTAGCAGAACGGCAGCAATAATCTAGAATCTCATTAAAGTTTGCATAGCGCTCTTTTGTGACGTCTTGGCCGAACGCGCTTAATAAATCGTAAAATGGCTCAAGGGGCAAGTGGTACTTGCGTATCATCTTACCTAGCTCAGTAAAAAATGGAGATTTTGAAGCCTCATTCGCTTTAATTTGATCGAGTTCGAGTTTAAAACCATGAAGTTTTGCAAGCCGCCAAGATGGTTTTTGACTGCCTTCATCGGCAAAATCGTCTGCCTGACGCGCAAAGGTATAGATAAGCGAAATGGGCTCACGCAAATGCTTAGGTAGCACAACTGAAGCTACAGGAAAGTTTTCGTAATGATTTTTTGAAAACGCTAGACTGTTTTCTAAGGTGTCATTATTTTTTTTATTTGCCTTAGTTACATTAAAAATATCTGAATCGATCGCCATAGGTTGAAGTATGCCATAAAATA
>JAIYEJ010000271.1 GCA_027487055.1 Methylotenera sp.
AGCCGTGAGAGTTTGCCAAAAATTCCAATTTGTTGCGTGTTTAAATCAATCTCTGGGAATTTTTGTAAAATTCCAGAAGCACGTATGGCATCTTCTGCATTGGTTTCCGCTGTCACTTGTATAGGTATAATCAATTGCTGGCTTGGAAGCGCATAGGCCACTTCTACAGTAATGTTGTTTTCAATGTTCAAGATGTTTCCTTGTTCCTATAAATGTCATCAGCACGAGCCACAAAGCCATCCACAAATGTGTTGGCGATATGGTTAAACACTGGTGAAATGATTTTTTCTAAAATACTATTCGCAAATACATAGTTGAGTTTAAACTCAATTTTACAAGCATCTTCCCTTAATGCGGTAAATTGCCAACTACCATCTAGGTGTTTAAAAGGGCCATCTTTAAGAATAATGACCATGTTGCTAGGATAACTTTTAACATTTTGCGTAGTGAAATTTTGCTTTAAACCGTGATAGTTAATATGTAAAGTTGCTATCGTGCTTGTATCTGTGCGTTCTAGCAATTTGACCCCGCCACACCAAGGTAAAAATTTTGGGTACTCTTCAACTGCATCTACTAGCGCAAACATTTGCTCAGCAGAGTGCATCACTAACACCGTTTTTTGAACAACATTCATTCTGGCAATTTAATTCTTTAGTCAATACTAGCGTAAAATGGTATTTTAAGTCATAAATACCAAAACTTTTCTAAAATGAGCATTGCGCAAAACAAAAAAGCATTCTTCGATTATTTTATCGAAGAAAAATATGAAGCAGGCATCGTGCTGGAGGGCTGGGAAGTCAAGGCCATACGTGATAATCGCGCCAATTTAAAAGAAGCCTATGTGATTATTCAGCGCGGAGAAATTTACCTGATTGGTTGTCATATCACCCCAATGGGTGCGGCCTCTACACACGTTCGTCCAGATGCGATTCGTACGCGTAAGCTTTTGTTACATAATGAAGAAATTATTAAACTCATTGCAAAAGTAGAGCGGGCAGGCTACACAATAGTGCCGCTAGACATGCACTTTACTAAAGGACGTATCAAAATACAAATCGGATTAGCTAAAGGTAAAAAACAACATGATAAGCGAGATACTGAAAAAGAGCGTGATTGGGAGCGTGAAAAAGGCCGCATTATGCGCTCGCATAACAAATGATTGTTAAAGATGAGGGTCTATTTTTGTGGGCTAAAATAAGTTAAAGCGAGTAAGCCAACTATGAGCGAAGCAATGAATATCAAACCAATAATATTTAATTGCGCTGACAGTGCTTTTAAGGATGCAACTTGATCTTTTGTTTTTGCGGTTATATGAGTTATTAACAGATCTAATTCAATTTCTATATTCGTGGCACCCGCAGTAAAGTTAGATAAGGCGCTTCTAGCAGCATCCCAATTTTAAGGTCAGCTATTTATTATGCTGTTAATAAAAATACTAGCATCTGGCTTGGTTATGCTAATGTGCGATTTCACCCTAGTGGACGCTCATCAAAAGAAGAAAATAGACTTAGGCAGCAATTTTTATAAAAGTTCGAGCCGATTGATAACGTTTTTTTTGCAAAGTCGCGCGCGTTTTGAGCAGCGTCATTTTGAAAATGCGAGCGATACAGGCTACCGTTTACGCCAATTATCAACAACATTGAATCTTCGGTTTTAATGGCTGTAATATCAGTTATAATAAGATTGTTTTGGGGCTGACCAGGTTTCGACGTGGGTTACAAAGCAGTGCAGGGCATACCGAGGCTCAGATTACCTCGTAAATACAGCTGAAACAAGTATAGTCGCAAACGACGAAACTTACGCTCTAGCCGCTTAAGACCGGCTGGACGCTGCACCATCTCTCCCGTGGGGTGGATTGGGGTAACCCATACGCAGCGTCATATACACGGGATACGTTTTACGTTGGGCCACTTAGCGTAGAATTAACCTTAAGGTAGCTCGCGTGCAAACTGCTTGTCTGTTGGTGTGTTGCACGTTAAATTAAACAACAAGGCTAAGTATGTAGAACTGTCTGTGGAGGATTTGCGGACGCGGGTTCGATTCCCGCCAGCTCCACCATTTTAGTGTTTCATTATGTTGCAATAAGTTAAAAAACCCTATCAAATTCAAGTAGCTAGGGTTTTTTTATGTATATTACAACATTACATCATAAAAAAAGACCGAAACTATTTATTTAAGGGGATAAATAGTTTCGGTTAAGCGGGGGGAAAACATTTCATGCGTGCATGGCATGAACGTTTAATATAGTGTGCAAATGTGATAAAGATACTTAAGTTTTGTTAAAGATTTAATACTGAAAGACTAACGCGATGCTTGCAACTAAGACTAAATATTTTTATTCCAATGCAAGTAAAACTCTGACACCACCGTTAAAAAAAGCTGTTTAATTTCGTTGATAGTAAATACTGGCAATATGATGTCGATTGCCATGCGATACGTTTTGTTATTTTTGACTGGCGCATCTCTTAATTTAATTAAAATGAACTTTGCGAGTTTTGACCGCGTATTAATCACAGTTTCTTCAGCACCATTTTCCAACATGGTTTGCATATAACTATCTAGCGACTTCTCTTCACTTTTGTTGAGTTTTGATTTTTCAATCATATGTGTTAATTCATCTAGCGAACTTGGAATCGGTTTCCATTGAATGCTTGCAAAGTCAAAATGATAGCTCGCATTAAAGGCAGCGATAGTTTTAATATCTTGCATCCAAAAAGGATAAAATTCGCGCGCAATACTGACTGTTTCTGCTCTGTCTTCATTAGAAATAGATTCAATTATTTGAAATTTTTTTTAAAAAT
>JAIYEJ010000131.1 GCA_027487055.1 Methylotenera sp.
AGCACAGTCACGTGGCCAAAAAGCACACCATCATCAGCATAAAGGGGTGAAGTTGATTTAGTAATAATAAATTCAACACCATCATTACGCTGTAAAATAACTTCATCAAAACTACTTGCAGAGTCTGTTAGCCAACTGCTCGCTATTTCAGCAGTTTTATCGGCATTCATCAGTTTAAACACCGATTTTAATGCTTTATTTATTGCGTCTTGACTAGAAACACCCGGAAATCGCTCAGCAGTATTATTCATATAAACAACGCGCCCTAAGGTATCACTTGTAATGACCGCGTCAGCAATACCTGCCAAGGTTACTTGGGCACGTTCTTTTTCAAAATTTAGTGCATGCTGTGCTTCATCTATGCGGCCCAACATAACATTAATGCTATGCGTTAGGCTTGTAAGCTCATCATTTCCACTTAAGGCCTGCAAACGCCCCACTGCAATAGGAGATTGACCAATACGCTTTACGTTTTGACTTAAACGCTCCATCCTACTCAATATTAGCCTATCTAATAACCAACTAAAACCGATTAATAAAAGTGCCATGGCCAATGAACACCAATAGAATAAATTTAGGCTTGATTTTCCATGTTCGAAAATTTTTCGTTGATTGACAATACTTAATACCAGTTTTGTAGACCTTTCTACGTCATCCATCAATTTGTAACCAGCTACATAATTATCATCCAAAGGTTTAACGATGAAATTATTTTCATTGAATGCTTGTTCTAAGCCATCAAAATTGCCATTTTTATAAGGTTGAACATCAAGCTTTACCCCTAAAATTTCAGAGCCACGTTGTAATAAATCTTGATTTACTGGTCTTAGCATTATCAGCGTGCCAGCGCGCTTACCAGTTTGCTCACTGAGAACATCTACACTTGAGATGATGTAAGTTTCTTGAGGCGTCCAATATAAGCCTGATGGTTCATTATTTATTTGGTCAACTAAGTAACCATTTTTTGCAATATGCTCCATAAGTTGCTCTGGAAACTCCCACGCCTCGCCGTTTGTATAATCCACCCCATACTTATAAACAATTTCACCAGCTAAATTAATAATAATGAGGCCGTTGATTTTGAGATTTGCAAACGATTCACTATTCATGTTTGCTTTGATATATGCAGGGTCTCGGGTAAGTATATATTCGTAAGTATCATCCCAATGCGCGTAATCGATAGCATGCGCCCTAACCTGTGAAATCTGCTCTTCGATTAATCCTGAAGCGCTTTCCAAGTAAACAAACGTATTATCTTTTTCTAGCTGAGCATAGCCGTTGAGCAACTCTGTACGTGCTACAAAGAATAACAAAGTAAAAAGCAATATCATGCCCACCGACAAAATTGCCAGTATCTTTGTTCTTAATCCCATGAAGCGTTTTTCGGTCATTTATTTTGCTAACAATGATTTGTTATTGTTTTAATATTCAAATTTATTTATATTTATTTGAATAATAAGCAAAACCTATGCCATTTAGATTTTCGTTCTGCTTATGCGAAAATCTTATCTCTTTCAGCCGCTAAAAGCCTAAACTATCTAGCAAGTCATCTACCTGTTCTTGGCCAGCAACCACATCCACAGCTTTTTCTAAATTGACTTGTGGCCCATTCATTAAGCCAGTGTCAGCTTCTTTTTTATGGGTGACAGGTGAAAAATCAACCAACACTTGCACTAGTTGTTTTTCTAAATCTTGCGCTAACCCTGTTATTTTTTTAATGACTTGACCTGTTAAGTCTTGGAAATCTTGCGCCATCATAATTTCTAACAGTAGCTCTTTGGTTTCCGCAGTATTCTTCTCTGTTAATGCCAAAAATGTCAGGGTTTCGTCAGCAACTTGATTATATTCACTTTTAAGTGAAGGCTTTGCTAACGTCTCTTTCCATCTCTTATCTAGTATAGCCGCTCCAGTTGCTAACTCAGTTTGTAATGGTGTTGCAACATCAGTGGCATTTAAAACACGCTCAGCCGCCTGTTCAGTCATTCTTGCAACATAGGTTAATCTGTCTCTGGCATCTGGTATTTCTGAAGCGACTTTATTTAAAATTTCATCAAAGCCCAAGCCTCTAAGATTATCGTGCAATGCTCTAGTGACATGACCAATGCGTGTTAGCATTTCATCGTTTTGCGTCATCACAGAAATGGCATCCGTTGACTTTTTATTTTTTGTTGTTGCAGTAGTCTTCATGTTTAAGCCGTCGCTTTCTCGAGCTTCTCAAATATTTTTACTAGTTTTTCATCTAAGGTGGCTGCTGTGAAAGGCTTAACGATATAGCCATTAGCACCCGCTTGCGCAGCTGCTATAATATTTTCTTTCTTTGCCTCTGCTGTTACCATCAACACAGGCAACGAAGCAAGTGCTGGGTCTGCACGTATTGTTTGCAACAAAGTTAAGCCATCCATATTTGGCATATTCCAATCTGATACAACAAATTCAAAATCGCCACCTTTAAGCTTGCTTAATGCAATAACACCGTCTTCGGCCTCATCCACATTTGCGTATCCAAGCTCTTTTAGTAAATTGCGGACAATTCTGCGCATCGTAGAAAAGTCATCTACAACTAAAAATTTAGTGTTTGGGTTTGCCATCTTTTACTCCATTACAATAATGTGTTTATTTATATAAGTTAGCCACTTTTAACTTGCTAACCAAAAATTAAAATGTCTTAATTCGATATCGGCATAATTTTTATAAGCTTAAGTATGCAACAAATAAAAATGCCTGTACTCATACTGTTAAACGCGTAATGCGCGGTCGCTGTTAGCTGTTAAATGATTCAGTACCAGCT
>JAIYEJ010000143.1 GCA_027487055.1 Methylotenera sp.
CATTGATTATGCGTAATTCTGATGTAACTCGTTTACCTGGCGACGTGTTCTCGACACCAGATTTCATATTAGAAGTCGATCAATCAAAACAATTTACTGGTCTTGGGGCTTCAGGACGTGACGACCCAACAGAGGGTGGAACAATGTTCTCCCCATTAGTGGTGAGAAACAATCCGAGCACATCTGGACCAGACACAAATTACCTCAAATTTAATGGTGGTGAGCATGTCGTCTTAGGCGGCACAGAAGGTAATGACATTTTAATTTCTAGCATTGGCGACGATACAATTTGGGGCGATGGCGGAGATGACCGTATTGAAGGCGGCGACGGTGTTGATCTCTTAAACGGTGGTGCTGGTAACGATATCATTACTGACAAAGGTGGTGATGACAACATTAAAGGTGGTGATGGTGATGATGTCATCAACGGTGGTAATGGCTTTGATTTGATAATAGCCGGTAGTGGTAGTGACTTTGTTGTCGCCGGTGAAGATCCTAAAGAAGTATTTGGTAATCAGGGTAATGACTTTATATTGGGAAGCAGTACCTTTGACACCGTATTTGGTGATCAAGGGGATGACTGGATAGATGGGGGTGGTTCAGCCGATTTGTTGCAGGGCGATATGGGAGATCCTTTCCAAGAAGGTACAATTTTTGGTAATGATGTATTAATTGGTGGTGGCGGCAATGATGATTATGATGCTGAATCTGGTGACGATATTATGGTTATGGGCTCTGGAACTCAACGTGCAGAAGGTATGTTAGGGTTCGACTGGGCAATCCATAAAAATCAAGCCACAGCAGCAGATGCAGATTTGAACTTTACTGGATTATTGCCTCCTACTGTAGACAACCTTAAAGACCGTTTTGACTTTGTGGAAGGTCTATCTGGATGGAACCAAAATGACATACTACGCGGTGATGATTTTGGTGCAGTAGAATTACTAAATGAAGCTGTTGCTGGAAATGTACTTACGAATCATGCAATCAACAGTACGCAACAAATTGATTTAATAGATGGGTTGCAGGAGTTTCTTGATGGCATGCTTGGGGCAGGGCAAACATCATTTGCTGCTGGTAATATCATTATGGGCGGTAGTGGAAGCGATTTAATTGAAGGACGTGGTGGCAATGATTTAATTGATGGTGATACTTGGTTAAATGTAAGAATTGCTGTGTCTGGTCACCCGACAATTACCAGCGCTGAAAATATGTCTGATATTGCACCGTATTTATTTTCAGGTGAAATTAAACCTAGCCAGTTAAGTATTAAACGGGAAATACTTGATACATCATTATCTACTGATATAGATACTGCGCTATTTAGTGGAAATCGCGCTGATTATACGGTTACACAAAACGCAGGCGGCACAATAACGGTTGCTCATACTAATGTGCTGGCTGGCGTGGCAGATGATGGTATCGATACATTACGTAATATTGAGTTTATTCAGTTTGCTGATCAAACAATCAGTACCATTGCTCCTGATATCACCTCAAATGGTGGCGGTGCTAGTGCAAGTATTGCGGTTGATGAGAATACCAACTCGATTTTAACCACAGTAACTGCTGGGTTGGGTGTTACATTCTCACTGGGCGGTATTGATTCAGCCCTATTCAGTATTAATGCGACTACAGGCGCACTAAGCTTTGTTCAATCACCTAATTTTGAAGCGCCAACAGACGCTAATGGAAATAATATTTATGAGGTGGTGGTAACCGCAAATGGTGGCTTACTTAGTGATAGCCAAGCACTTTCGATTAATGTTAATAATGTTGTAGAAGCGCCAACAATTACTTCGAACGGTGGTGGTGATTCGGCAAATATAAGCGTTACAGAAAACACTTCGTTTTCAACAACGTTTACTGTCAATGCTGACATCTTCCCAGTTATTTATACCCTTAGCGGAGCAGATGCTGGAAGGTTTAGTATCAATGCTGCGACTGGTATTTTGAGTTTTATTAACGCACCCAACTTTGAAGCGCCTACAGATGTGGGTGGGAATAACATTTACAATGTGGTTGTTCGTGCAAGTGACGGTACCCTATTTGATGAACAAGCACTTGCGGTTACGGTCACAAATCAAGACGAAGAAGTTACAGGCTCACTGAAACTAGGTTATAACTTGAATGCTAACGGTTTGGGCGACACTACATCTGCAAACCTAACCACGTCTAGCACGGTAGTAGACCCTGATGGAATGTCAAATGTAAGATATCAGTGGCAAAACCTTAACGGTGCTAACTGGGTTAATATTGGCGCGGCAACTATTGCCCCAACAACATTAACCACCCAAACAAATAACACGGTTCGTTCTGTTTTAACTTACACAGATGCATCGTTTGGGCAAAAAACTATAACTTCTAACGAAACGGCTATTATTTCTGCAAATAACGCAGCTAATACAGTTGTTGGCAATACTGGCGATGATATTTTGTTGGGCTTAGGTGGTGGAGATACATTAACAGGTAATGCAGGTAATGATGTAGTAGATGGAGGTTCTGGGAATGATAGGGTAATTGCTACTATCAATGACGGTAACGATACTTACATTGGTGGTTCAGGTACTGATACCTATGACTTATCTGGTACTGCGGCAGCAGCACTAGTTAACTTGACTACAAACACAGCATCAAGTGCACAAACGGGCTTAGATACACTTAATGGCTTTGAAAATGTGATTGGCAGTACTGGAAACGATACCATTACAGATGGTGCTGGCATTAATGCCATTAATGGCGGAAATGGTAACGATACTTTCATTATGACTAATGACAATGCAAGTGATGTAATAAGAGGCGGCGCTGGCATTGATACTGTTGATTACTCACTTTTCACAAATGCGTTGACTGTATTAGTTGATGGTGATTTTAATGTTGTAGGAAGTGGGACAGGCGCCAATACAGATAGAATCAGACAAATCGAGAATTTTATTGGTGGACTAGGCAACGATAATATTACAGGTAATGGAAATGTCAATACTCTTGTTGGTGGTGGCGGCAACGATATCATCAATGGTGGTCAAGGTGCAGACATACTTACAGGCGGTCAAGGTGCAGATACTTTTGTATATAACAATATCAATGAGTCACTCAATGGTGTTGCTGAAAGAGATGTTATAAGGGACTTTTTAAGTGGAATAGACAAAATTAATCTGTCAGGTATTGATGCAAACACGACTACTGCTGG
>JAIYEJ010000292.1 GCA_027487055.1 Methylotenera sp.
AGACCGCGCAATTGGCGATGGTGATCATTATATAAATGTTAAAAGAGCAAGCGAAGTCGTTGCAGGTATGTATAACGAGTTGAATGATTTGCCCCCTTATGAAGTGCTGCACAAAATTGGGTCTAAGCTACTTATCACGATGGGCGGGGCTTCTGGTGTATTGTTTGCAAGCTTTTTTATGGGCATGGCAAAATATCTTAAAGAAAACTTTAGCAAAATAAATGAAACAAATGCAAATTTAGAAGCAGCAGCAGCTTTTTCCTATGGCATACAAACCATGATGATGCGAGGCAAAGCCAACGTGGGCGAAAAAACTATGTTGGATGTTTTAGTGCCTGTTTCAACCACGTTTACCACCGCCGCAGCACAAGGCAAACCCGCTAAAGAAATTTGCAAATCCGTGAAAAATGCCGCAGATATAGGTCTTGAATATACTCGTGATTTAATCGCAACCAAAGGTCGCGCGGCTGGTTTGGGTGAGCGCTCTAAAGGGCATTTAGACCCAGGGGCTAAAAGCTGTCAAGTCATGATTCACACCGTATGTGATTTAATTTTAAAAAAGTAAAGCTTAAAGAAATAGTTTAATATTACTAACGCCGTCATCCTTGCGAACGCGGGGATGACGAGATAAGAAAGATGTAATAATGAAAAAATTCATCAATAAAATTGACGATATTTTAATTGAAAGCCTCTCTGGTTTTGCGGTCGCGCATCACGATTTAGTCACTTTGCATTTAGCACCCAACTATTTAACCCGCAAGAAAAAAGCCAGCAATAAAGTTGCGATTATCTCTGGCGGCGGTTCTGGACACGAACCACTTCATGCGGGCTATATTGGCTATGGAATGTTAGATGCCGCATGCCCTGGCCATGTGTTTAGCTCACCTACGCCAGACCAAATGCTGGCTGCTGCAGAAGAAGTGCATGCTGATAAAGGCGTGTTATTTATTGTGAAAAACTATGCGGGCGATGTTATGAACTTTGAAATGGCAGCCGAAATGCTGCCGTTTGAAAATGCTACCGTGCTAACCAGCGACGATTGTGCCGTCATTAACAGCACATATACAACTGGTCGTCGCGGAGTGGCGGGTACAGTGATAGTAGAAAAATGCGTGGGTAGCCTCGCAGAAACTGGCGCAGATTTAGCCACATGCAAAGCACTTGGCGATAAAGTCAATAGCCGCACTTCCAGCATTGGCGTTGCCCTAACCAGTTGCACCGTGCCAGCCGCTGGCCGACCGACATTTGACATTAACGACTCCGAACTTGAAATGGGAGTTGGCATTCATGGTGAACCTGGTAGAAGACGCGAACCCATGCGAAATGCTGATGCAATTGTAAAAGACATTGTGGATGCAATTCTTGCCGACTTGAAACCACAAAAAAGCAAAGAAATTTTATTGCTAGTGAATGGCTTGGGTGCAACACCTTTGATGGAGCTTTATCTCATCTACAATTCAGCCGCTAAACTATTTGCGGAAGCAGGCTTAAGCATAGTGAGAAGCTTGGTAGGCAACTACACCACCGCGATTGATATGGCGGGTGCTTCTATTACCATTTGTTTACTCGACGATGAAATCAAACAACACTGGGATAGCCCAGTGCATACCCCAGCATTAAGGTGGGGCAAATAAAAGTGGTCGGCGTCTATTAAACAAAGCCTAAATTTCTAACGCTTGGGTTGAAGTTTTTCAAATTAGGCAGTAAATCCAGCAAATCAGAGTCGGATGCACCCATCCATTTTCCTAAAGTTGCTGCAAATTGATCAACTGAAGTAGTAGGCAACAAACTGCCAGCACCCACATCATCTAGGCCTTTACTATTACCTAAAGGAGCAGTGCCGTAGTATGTTCCACCTAGCACAGCACCACCCATCATAAAGTTCACACTGCCCCAACCATGATCTGAACCATCATTATTTCCAACAAGACTACGACCAAAATCAGAAGCGGTAAATGCTGTCACTTGATTTGCAACGCCCAACTCTTTTGTAGTGTCATAAAATGCTTTCATCGCATCCGCTACTCTTTTTAGTAAAAGCGGCTGTCCAGATAACTGAGGAGAGGGAGGAGGTAACAAATTATCATGATGATCAAATCCACCAATTGATACAAAAAATACTTGCCGTTTTACTCCTAACTCATCTGCACTTGCAATAATTTTTGCGACCATTTTAAGTTGATCTGCAAGTGTATTTTGTGTTGGGTATGGAGTCGTGAATACTCTTGTACTAACCTGTGAAAAAAGGTCAGTCCCAGCTGAAATTGCGCGTTGCGTGATAATGTTATGCTGATTTTCAAGCAGATTTGGTCTGGTTTGTGTGATTAATGACTGAAGTGCTTGCGCACAATCTCTTGAGCCAAATAAATAATTTAAATTATAAAAAGGTGCTTCATTTGCTCTAGGGTTCACTTTGTATTGAGTAACTAAATCGCCAGTAGAAAATACCGTATTTTCAGAAAGATTAATACTTGTAAAAATGGATCTCCCGTTCCCTGACTCGAACAAGTCGCCCATACGACCACCCCAGCCAGATGGTGCACCTTCTGGGGCAAGAGACTGCCAAATTGACTGTTGATCATTATGCGAAAATAATCTAGGTGGAAGCGGAACTGACCTATTGCTGTATTGCGCTTTTGTTGTGGGCTGAATTAAAGTGCCTACATTCAAAGTAATTCCTAAACGACCCTCATCAAATATACTTTTAAGAGGCAGCATGGATGGCGCTAGCGCATACTGGTGTGGCACCCCATTTCTATCCAATGGGATAACTCTTGGCGTAAGAGCTGTTGCTGTTAAATCATTTCTAAGATACGACAAATTAGGTCGTAATGATCTATAAGTATTATGGCTTGCAATATCGTAAGGCACTAAAGTATTGTAGTTATCACTTCCACCATACATAAAAATGCAGACTATCGCCT
>JAIYEJ010000206.1 GCA_027487055.1 Methylotenera sp.
CTTGTCCTTTCCAGCGCGTTAATCTAGCTGGTAGGGTGAGCAAACGCTTACCAATCAGGTGCGGATACTGTGCTTGCCACGCTTTCATCCACAACGCGTCTGGCTTGAAACCATGGGTAAACACTGCGGAATCAACGCCTCGATAAATCAAACGAATACGCTGTTCTGGCACTTGCGGATAATGCGTCAAGATATAAGTGCGTATCATTTCAGAAATCGCAATCACGCGCTCCCCTTTAGTCATCACTGCGCTATATGGGCTCACACTATATGGTCCATGCACTGTGGTCACCAAACGCGGGCGTGACTTTTCTGGCATCCCTTTCCATGCTAAGTAACATATCCATGCAGGCATGCGAGAGCGCACGTGTAAGATATCTACTTTTTGTTCAGTGAGAAAGCTTCGTAACTTAGAAACTAAAGCAAAAGTCCATAACGATTTTTTGCCAATTGCCCAAGCAAAATGTTCCGAACCCTCTTGCTCTAATTTTGATACTAGACGGCCCCCTGCAGACATTACTAGTGAACGATGACCCTTTTCAGTGAGATATTGACCAACCTCTAAAGTACCACGTTCAACACCGCCACTTTCTAACGAAGGCAATACTTGCAAAACAGTTAATGATTTGGAAACCAATTGTTTTTTATCCATTGCGCGCAACGCAACGCCTCGTTAAATGAAAAATTTGGCAAAGGCATTTTTTGAGACGCTTGCCAGTCATTAAATTCGACTACTTTCTTTTCTATTATCAATTTGTTGATACTGACGATTTGCTTACTTGTTTTGCTAGCCTCTAGATTAAAAACTCCAACTGCACAACCGGCAGTCATTGATTCGTATAGCATTGAAACGCTATCTGGAGTTAACCACACTAACTCCGCTAAACCTAATTGAGTTGGTAGCCAATACTCATCCACTTCATCACACAATACCACTTTCAGCAGCTTATTATCCAGCAAGGGTATAACATCATTTGGCGTGCGGCGAGATGTCGACAAAGTCCAATCAATATCTGGGCGCATTTCAACTAATTGATGCAATTGATTCACAATACCAGTCGTATCCCATTGATAATGCTTAGAAACACCACCGAGCAATATTAACCCTTTATTTGCAATTTTTTTAGTGTTTGGGCTTGGCATCATTGCATTAAGTGAGCCCTCTGTAACGAATACATTTTCACCAGTCACTTGATCATGGCGTGGAATAACACATAGGTCAAACCAATTTCTTGGTAAACTTGGGGTCATCAACACCACAGTTTTACTAGGCTTAGTTTGAGACATTGCTTTTTTTAGAGCCAACATCGTCAAATGCGTCGAATGTCCAGCCCCAACAATCATATCCGGAGGCTCAAGATTGGGCATGTAGCTTCCTGTCAACCAAACCCAGCAAGCTCTCCAGACACTTAAGCACTTTATATCAAGACATTGCACTGATGTAATTGTAGACAAGGCGTGTACCAAACCCTGCGTTTGTCGCTCATGGCCACGCTTACCATCAACCACACGACATATTTTTAAAGTGTTAGTGTCTTTACTAGGCAATCTTTTGCTCGCTTAGCACTGTCAGAGCTTTCATACATATCACAATACGTTAGTTAGTAAGGCTACACCAACACCGTGCCCGCCCACCAAACCAAGGCGGAAATTTAAAAAAATTCATTTGGTACCTGCCGCTTCAATACTACCCATCCTATGCACTCTTGGCAACACAATCATTTCGTAAAGCGAGCCAATTTATTCATAGTATTCTGTATCGCCAGCCCCCACTTTAACCACTTTGATCAGCTTGTGCGCATCATCTACAAGCGCTGGTACTGTCACAATAATAATCTGCCAACCTGAGATGCGCAGGGTCAGCGGTATACTGCGCCAAGCAAGCTGTACGTATGTCATCATCGGATAACTTTTTAGAGGGATCTATGTCTTGACTGCAGAGCTTGACTTTATCTTGTGCAATATCAAACCAATGTTTTAAGATATTTTCTGAACTCTACCACCACCGGTAAACCCAAGTAACCAAGACCTATAACAGCAATTATAATTATAAAAATTTAGCCTAAAATGATTGGACTATAAAATTATACCTACCTTGTGAGTATTACACAGTAGGATTTATAAATTCAATTTCTCAGAAAATATTGTTAAGCTCTTGAAACCGCTCACACCAACCCCATTTTAACTAAAACTTAATTGATTAATAGGGATGATTATGCAAAAAGACCAAAACTCAGAAGAGCAAATTCAAACGGAAGATGTCGCCAATGCAGGGGAAACCGTTTCATCTGAAAAAATTGCTGCGCTAGAAGCGGCATTAGAAGAAGCCAAAGCGAGCGTATTGTATGTAAAAGCAGAAGGTGAAAATATACGCCGTCGTGCGATGGATGACATCGACAAAGCGCGTAAATTTGCGCTAGAGAAATTTAGCAATGAATTATTAGCGGTAAAAGATAGCTTGGACGCCGCTTTAAACGTGGGAAATGCCGATGTTGAAAGCTACAAAAATGGTGTTGAGCTCACTGTTAAGCAATTAAGCGCGGTGTTCGAGAAATTTAATATCGCAGAAATTAGCCCGCTCGGCGAAAAATTTGATCCAAATAAACATCAAGCTATCAGCATGCTAGAAAATAGCGGTGAGCCGAATACAGTGATAAGCGTGTTACAAAAAGGCTATACGCTGAACGAGCGCGTATTACGCCCTGCGCTTGTGACAGTCGCAAAATAAAATTAACCCTTAGCTAATGTAGGGCTATTGAAATATAAAAAAACATACCCACTTTAGCTTCAAGTTGTTTTAAAAACTAAAGTTTAAAAAAAGGAATTTAAATATGGCAAAAATTATTGGTATTGATTTAGGCACGACGAACTCTTGCGTTGCAGTGATGGAAGGCGGCAAACCACGCGTAATCGAAAACGCGGAAGGTACGCGCACAACACCATCTATTATCGCTTATCAAGAAGATGGCGAAATTTTAACTGGCGCGCCAGCAAAGCGCCAAGCGGTGACCAACCCAAAAAATACATTATTTGCGGTGAAACGTTTAATCGGTCGCCGTTTTGATGAAAAAGAAGTACAAAAAGACATTAAGTTAATGCCTTACACCATCGCAAAAGCCGATAACGGCGACGCTTGGGTAGAAGTGCGCGGTCAAAAAATGGCGCCGCCACAAATCTCTGCTGAAGTATTACGGAAAATGAAAAAAACCGCTGAAGATTACTTGGGCGAAGAAGTCACAGAAGCCGTAATTACGGTACCTGCTTACTTTAATGACTCTCAACGCCAAGCGACAAAAGACGCAGGTCGTATTGCTGGTCTAGAAGTAAAACGTATTATTAACGAGCCAACAGCTGCTGCATTAGCGTTTGGTTTAGACAAACAAGAAGGTGACCGCAAAATTGCCGTGTACGACTTGGGCGGCGGTACTTTTGACGTTTCGATTATTGAAATCTCTAGTATTGATGGCGAGCACCAATTTGAAGTACTTTCAACCAATGGCGATACGTTCTTAGGTGGTGAAGATTTTGATAACCGCATTATCGACTTTTTAGCCGATGAGTTTAAGAAAGAGAATGGTCTAGATTTACGTAACGATTTATTGGCAAAACAACGTTTGAAAGAAGCGGCTGAAAAAGCAAAAATTGAGCTATCTGGCGCTGCGCAAACTGAAGTAAATTTGCCTTACATTACAGCTGATGCATCCGGCCCTAAACACTTGGTGGTGAAAATCACCCGTGCTAAATTAGAGTCACTTGTGGATGATTTGATTGAGCGTACCATGGCACCATGTCGTACTGCGATTAAAGACGCGGGTGTTTCATTAGACGACATCACCGATGTGATTTTGGTGGGCGGTCAAAGCCGTATGCCAAAAGTGCAAGAAAAAGTAAAAGAAATTTTTGGTAAAGAGCCACGTAAAGACGTAAATCCAGATGAAGCTGTCGCTGTAGGTGCGGCGATTCAAGGTGGCGTGTTGCAAGGTGATGTGAAAGATGTACTTTTACTTGATGTGACACCGTTAAGTCTGGGTATTGAAACATTGGGCGGCGTGATGACGAAACTCATCAAGAAAAACACGACAATCCCGACCAAAGCAGCACAAACTTTTTCAACTGCAGAAGACAACCAAAACGCAGTGACGATTCAAGTGTTACAAGGTGAGCGTGAAATGGCAAGCGCGAATAAATCGCTTGGTCAATTTAACTTAAATGATATTCCACCATCACCACGCGGTATGCCGCAAATTGAAGTGACGTTTGATATTGATGCCAACGGTATTTTGCATGTTTCTGCAAAAGACAAAGCTACTGGCAAAGAAAACAAAATCACCATTAAAGCAAACTCTGGCTTAAGTGAAGAAGAAATCAAACGCATGGAAGAAGATGCAGCAAGCCACGCAGATGAAGACAAAAAATTGCGTGAATTGGTAGATGCGCGTAATGCCGCAGATGGCATGGTGCACTCAGTTAAAAAATCATTGTCTGAGCATGGCGATAAGTTAGAACCTTCCGAAAAAGAAGCGATTGAAGCAGCCATTAAAGAGGTAGAAGATGTAATGAAAGATGGCGATAAAGAAACGATTGAAGCTAAAACCAATGCATTGATGGAAGCTTCACAAAAGTTGGGCGAAAAAGTTTATGCTGCACAACAAGCAGAGGCAAACACAGAAAGCGCGCAGCCTAGCAATCAAGGTGAAAAAACCGTTGATGGCGATGTGGTTGATGCAGAGTTTGAAGAAGTAAAAAAAGACTAATGCTGAGCATTAACAATTAGCCTGCGAGACAAGAGCCACGGACATCGTGGCTTTTGTCTATGCTCTAACTTTAAAGCAATTGTATATACCTAAAGTAATTGGATAAATCATGGCCGCATCAAAAAGAGATTATTACGAAA
>JAIYEJ010000263.1 GCA_027487055.1 Methylotenera sp.
CAGTGTTGCCTTCAGTCCAGCGTTCTTTAAATCTTTTTGGTCATGCATCATAAAATAGCTTTCGAGTTACAAATGTGTTTTTAGGGATGAACCCATCGTGGTATATTAGCGTCAATTCAGTATTATGTCTTTAAAATATCTATAAAAAAAATGCGCAATTTTATAATTATACCTTTAATTTTTATTAGTATTTTGCTGTCAGCATGCGGTTCTGCCGTGCCTAAGATGAAGCCATTTAAAATGGAAATTCAGCAAGGTAATGTGGTGACTTCTAAAATGTTGTTGCAATTACGCCCTGGCATGACCAAATCGCAAGTCAAGTTTATTATGGGCACGCCACTTATTATCGATAGTTTCCATAGCAACCGTTGGGATTATTTTTATCAAATGCGCCAATCTGGCAAAGTAACAGAGCAGCGCCGCGTGATTTTAGATTTTGAAAAAGAGTTGCTTACGCGCGTACGTGGCGATGTAGTGCCCCAAGGCACACCGGGCGCAGAAGCTGCACAAGAAGGCAATACCTATGCCTCTGCTAAATCGGTAAACCCAACGCCAGTAAAACAACAGGGCATTTTAGACAAGCTCAAATTCTGGAAAACTGACGAAAGTGCAGCACTAAATAATGCGGCTAATGCTAAAAAAACTAAAGATGATAGAGGCTTGTTTGAATCGTTTATGTTCTGGGAAAAAGATGAAGTCGAAGCAGCAAAAGAAGCTGCAACGGAAAGTGGCGCAGTAGCGAAAACAGCGGCACAGGCAACACCTTCGCTACTTGCAGTGCCGATTGCAGGTGCGGCGGCAGTTGAAGCGACAACCGCGGAAGCACCAGTAGTTGAACCACAGGCAGAAAAATCAATCATCGCAACGCCAATCATTGCTGAACCCGTAGCGCCAGAATCCAAGCCGATTGAGCCTGCACCGGAGCCTGCGAAGATTGAGGTAGAAGCGCCTAAAGTTGAAACACCCAAGGCTGAAGCTCTGATACCTGAAGTTGTAGCACCAGTAGTTGAAGCGCCGGCAGAAAAATCAATCATCGCAACGCCCGTGATTGCTGAACCCGTAGCGCCAGAATCCAAGCCGATTGAGCCTGCACCGGAGCCTGCGAAGATTGAGGTAGAAGCGCCTAAAGTTGAAACACCCAAGGCTGAAACTCTGGCACCTGAAGTTGTAGCACCAGTAATTGCTGCGCCTGCCATAGAAGCAATTGCAGAGTCTGCGCCAGCATCTGAGCCAGCCACAGGTTTGGCTAAAGATGAGCCGTTTATATTTAGAATGGATAAAAAACTTAACTTGAAGAATTTAGAAGTCGCACCAGCAATAGAGATTAACACTAGCGGTAAACTTAAAAAAGTTGATACACCACCACCTCCGGCAGATGAGGATCCAGGGTATTTAGAGCGCATATTAGAAAAGATTGGTTTCTAAAACATTAGGTTAGCAGCCGATAAAAATTAGCCTTTTAGTGAATGTGCTTCTGGGCAGAGATTAAAAGAAAACTAAAAAAACAATTATTGATTAGATGTAATAATTTTAAAGAATATGATGAATACAAAAATTGTAATTGCAGGTGCTTCGGGTCGCATGGGAAATGCGCTTTTACAAGGCATTTTTGAGGATAACCACTTAGAGCTATTTGGTGCGATTGATCGCGCTGGTAGTGCCTCAATTGGGCGTGATGCAGGTGAGTTGTTTGGTAAAAATACGGGTGTTTATGTCAGCGATGATGCGAATGAAACCCTGCAAGGTGCAGATGTGTTAATCGATTTTACACGCCCTGAAGCAAGCTTGGCCTATTTGGAATTATGCCAGCGCCACAATGTAAAACATGTAATTGGCACGACAGGATTTACTGTTGAACAAAAAGCGAAGATAGAAGCGGCTTCAAAAAAAGTCTCAATCGTGTTTGCCCCAAATATGAGTGTTGGCGTGACATTGTTAATTAATTTAGTTGAGCAGGCAGCTAAGACTTTACATGAAGGTTATGATATTGAAGTGGTTGAAATGCATCATCGCCATAAAGTCGATGCACCATCTGGCACCGCTTTGCGCTTAGGTGAAGCCGCTGCTAAAGGCTTGGGCTGTGAATTAAAAGATTGTGCAATTTACGCACGAGAAGGCGTAACTGGTGAACGCGAAGCTGGCAAAATTGGTTTTGCTACTATGCGTGGTGGCGATGTGGTGGGCGATCATACCGTGGTTTTTGCTGGAACGGGTGAGCGTGTAGAAATTACGCATAAAGCCAGCAGTCGCGCCACTTTTGCACAAGGTGCCCTTCGAGCGGCTAAGTTTTTGGCAGATAAAAAAGCTGGATTATTTGATATGCAAGATGTGCTGGGCTTAAGGCATCAAGCGTAAAGAATCGAAATGTATTTTTTGTATTAATTCGGTAATATTACGCCCTGTGGCTCAGAATCGACTCAGTGACATCTATTTTAACTACTAAACTTCCATGCAGCTAAAGCAATTTAAGATAAAAGATTTTTTTAGCCACTTTAAGCCATGGCACATTGTATCTATGGTGCTCGCTATATTGTCAGGTTTAAGCTTGGCAATCTATATCTATCAAACGCAAGACACAGAAATGCGTGACAATTTAACCACGTATGCTAAAACGATTGAGCAATCGATTGACTGGCGTGCGCTCAATATCGCTTTAGAGCAAGGCCCCACGCCAGACAAAATTAATCCAGATGATCTGAATGAAATAAAAATGCAGATGCGTAACGCCTGCAAAGCTAACCCAAAATGCCATTTTATTTATTTGGTTTATGGCGAAGATAATGGGCAAGCCCAGCAGGTTAAGTTTTTGTTAGATGCGAGCGATCAGCCTGCTTCTGAAATTTCTCAAATGGGTGAAGTTTTTTATGATGCAAGTGAGATGTTAAGAAGTGCGATTAAAACCCAAAAACCGTATGTAGAAGGCCCTGTGACTGATCATTGGGGAACCTGGGTGAGTTCCTTGGTGCCGGTAACTACTACGTTAAATGCTAAACATTTTGTGATGCTGGGTGTGGATGTTGGAATCGCAGGCTGGAAGCAGCATGTGATGCAAAAGGTTGCAGTACCGATTGCGGTTTCTTTACTTTTTGTAGTGATGTTGCTGGGCTTAATTTACCAAAATGCCAATAAAGAGTGGCGCCTAAAACAGCTTACGAGCTCATCCTCTGAGCTTGCCCAAATGGCAAGCATTGATTTAATGACAGGTTTGCCGAATAGAAATATATTGGGCGATAGAATGATGCAAGCATTTAAAATGGCCGATCGTGCAGAAAGCTTGGTAGCAGTGCTTTATGTTGATTTAGATTATTTTAAAGAAATTAATGATGGATATGGACATGCTGTTGGTGACCAGCTCTTAAAAAGAGCAGCAGACCGCTTAGCTTCTTTAATGCGAGAAGAAGACACAATTGCGCGTGTGGGTGGAGATGAGTTTATTATTTTACTCACAGATGTTTCTACGAATACGCAGGCTTTGGTGGTCGCCCAAAAAATTGTGGATGGCATGAAAGTGCCTTTTAATGTGGTTGATAAAGCCTTGCAGTTAGGTGCTAGCGTGGGTGTGGCTATTTACCCAACACAAGAAAGAAGACCAAATCACTTGATTCATTTTGCTGATATTGCGATGTATTACGCTAAGCGCCAAGGGCGTGGACGTTATTCTTTATATGATGAAAGCATGGAAAAAATTTTTTATAAAAACGAGTAATTGTCAAAATGATTATTTGTAGAAAATTTTTTACAAGTGTTTTTTGTTCTTCAGCTGCAAGCGTGCACTTGAAATCTAAGTCGAATTCCGCTATAATTCATTAATTCTGAAACGGGAAGAGTCCAAAAAACTTTTCCCGTTTTGCACATCTACAATAGAACTCAAATTCAAATGGAGTTTATGCAAATAAACGGGTGTGTGTCGAGTCAAACATAAAGGAGCGCAAGGTGTCAAAAACAATTCCAGCCATTTTAGTGTTAGCAGATGGAACTGTTTTTAAAGGCATTTCAATAGGCGCATCAGGTCATACAGTTGGTGAAGTTGTGTTTAATACCTCGATGACGGGGTATCAAGAAATATTGACCGACCCATCCTATACCGAACAAATTGTCACGCTGACTTATCCCCACATTGGTAGCTACGGCACCAATGAAGAGGATGTTGAGTCTGGCAAAGTTTATGCCTCAGGTTTAATCATTCGCAACTTGCCTTTGTTGCACAGTAATTTCCGTAGCAAACAAAACTTAAGCGAATATCTTAAAACCAACAATATTGTTGCAATCGCAGATATCGACACGCGCGCTTTAACCCGTCTATTGCGTGAAAAAGGCGCCCAAGCAGGTTGTATCATGGCTGGTGATGTAGATGAAACGAAAGCGTTAGCGCTTGCAAAAGGCTTCCCGGGATTGGCGGGTATGGATTTAGCCAAAGTGGTGTCGGTAAAGGCTGCTTACGAATATACCGAAGGCGAATGGACGCTGGGTAAAGGTTATGGCAAGTTAGAAGATCCAAAATTCCATGTGGTTGCTTTTGATTATGGCGTAAAGCGCAATATTTTACGTATGCTGGTTTCACGCGGTTGCAAAGTAACCGTTTTGCCTGCACAAGCCACTGCAGAAGAAGCGTTAAGCTATAAGCCAGATGGTATATTTTTATCTAACGGTCCTGGCGACCCAGAGCCTTGTGATTATGCGATTCAAGCCATTAAGACTTTGGTCGATACTGACATCCCGACGTTTGGCATTTGCTTAGGGCATCAATTATTGGCGCTAGCAAGTGGCGCTAAAACGCTGAAGATGAAATTCGGCCATCATGGGGCAAATCACCCAGTGCAAGATGTGGCAACTAAGCGTGTTTATATTACTAGCCAAAATCATGGCTTTGCGGCAGACCCCGCGACCTTGCCTGCCAATCTAAAAGTCACGCATGTCTCGCTATTTGATGGTAGTTTGCAAGGCATCGCCCGTACAGACAAACCTGCATTTAGTTTTCAAGGCCACCCAGAGGCAAGCCCGGGCCCAACTGAAATGAGCTATTTGTTTGATCAATTTATCGATTTAATGCAAGAAAGAAAGTCAGCGTAATGGCGAAAAGAACCGACATCAAGAGTATTTTAATTATCGGTGCTGGTCCGATTGTGATTGGTCAAGCTTGCGAGTTTGACTATTCGGGCGCGCAAGCGTGTAAAGCGCTGCGAGAAGAGGGCTACCGTGTGATTTTGGTCAACTCTAACCCCGCTACCATCATGACTGACCCCGAGATGGCGGATGCGACTTATATCGAGCCGATTACTTGGCGTGTGGTTGAAAAAATCATTGCAAAAGAGCGCCCAGATGCCTTGTTGCCAACCATGGGTGGACAAACAGCACTTAATTGTGCGCTCGATTTAGATAAGCATGGCGTATTAAAAAAATACAATGTAGAAATGATAGGCGCAACAAAAGAAGCGATTGATAAAGCTGAAGACCGCCAAAAATTTAAAGAAGCCATGACTAAAATTGGGTTGGGTTCAGCGCGCTCTAGTATTGCACACTCAATGGAAGAAGCCTTGCAAGTGCAAGCCAGTATTGGTTACCCTGCCATCATTCGCCCATCTTTTACCATGGGTGGAAGTGGTGGTGGGATTGCATATAACCGTGAGGAATTTATCACCATATGTGAGCGTGGGTTAGATGCATCACCCACCAAAGAGTTGTTGATTGAAGAGTCCATGCTTGGTTGGAAAGAGTATGAGATGGAAGTTGTGCGTGATAAAGCGGATAACTGCATCATTGTATGTGCGATTGAAAACTTAGATCCAATGGGCGTACATACGGGTGACAGCATTACGGTTGCACCAGCACAAACCTTAACAGATAAAGAATATCA
>JAIYEJ010000015.1 GCA_027487055.1 Methylotenera sp.
AACTATATTCAAAAGAACTCGTAGGGAGGATTAGTTTCGTAATCCGCTGAATGGAATCTCGCTAAAAATCTCATCTCCCCCTACAAAATCAAGTAATTCTGAACACAACATCAAAGCAACTACCCTGCGAGGCTGTCCCAATGGGACTTTCAGGGAAATGTTATTCGCTCGAGCGTTTTGAATACAAATTTAAGATATTTTGCAGGGATGAATTAAGTGTAAAAACAAAGTCTAGCGTTTTTTATTTTCTTCATCTTTTTTTGCTTTGAGCTCTGCGCGTTGTGCCGTTTTACGGCGGCGCATACTCACAATGCCCTCGCCAGCTTTGCGTTTGTTTTCAGGCTCGGCAAATGGGTTTTCACCTTGTTTAAATTGCACGCGGAGTGGCGTGCCAGTAAGCTGAAATGCTTTGCGGAACACACCTTCCAAAAAGCGTTTATAGCTATCTTTAATGCCATCCACATGTTTGCCATGCACCACCACAATTGGCGGATTCATTCCACCTTGGTGCGCATACCGCAACTTTGGGCGTACGCCTTTGCTGACAGGTGGTTGATGTTGCTGGGTGGCCTCTTCTAACACACGGGTAAGTTGCGGCGTAGCGAGCTTTGCCATCGCCGCTTTAAATGCGCCATCAACCGAGTTAAATAATTCTGGCAGACCTTTTTTACGCAAAGCAGATATGTAGTGAAATTTAGCAAAATCTAAAAATTTTAGCTTTCTGTCAATCTCGTTTTTAATCCAATCGCGCTCGTCTTCTTTCAAGCCATCCCATTTATTAATAGCCACCACCAACGCACGCCCTGCATCCAATATATAGGCGGCCACGTGAGCATCTTGCTCGGTAATGCCTTCTTGCGCATCCACCACCAAAATCGCCACGTTAGCGTCTTCAATCGCCTGCATGGTTTTAACGACCGAGAATTTCTCTATCGACTCGAACACGCGGCCTTTTTTGCGCACACCTGCTGTATCAATAATCACATATTGCTTGCCCTCTTTTTCAAGCTCAATCTCAATCGAATCGCGCGTGGTACCCGGTTCATCAAACGCAATCACACGCTCCTCACCTAGCAAAGCGTTAACCAATGTTGATTTACCAACATTTGGGCGGCCTACAATTGCGATTTTGGGGATTTTATTGTTCGTTTTTAATTCATCTGGCTCAGGTTCAGCAAAGTCTTCCAACGCAAGTTCGATTAAATCTTTCACGCCCTCGCCATGCGCAGATGAAATCGACAAAGGCTCGCCCAAACCAAGTTCGTGGAAATCTGCCGCGACGACAGCGCGGTTCATGCCTTCGGTTTTATTCACAGCCAATAACACGGGGCGTTGTGCGCGGCGCAATTTATCTGCAATAATAAACTCTTGTGGCGTCATACCTGCTCGGCCATCCACAATAAATATCACCACGTCCGCTTCGTCAATCGCAAGCAATGTCTGGCGTGCCATTTCTTTTAAAATACCACTTTCTGCTGTGGGTTCAAACCCACCGGTATCAATCACCAAATACGGCTTGCTCGCACCGATGCCACGACCATAATGCCTATCACGTGTAAGGCCAGGCAAATCGGCCACCAGCGCATCGCGGCTTTTTGTTAAGCGATTAAAAAGGGTGGATTTTCCAACGTTGGGGCGGCCAACGAGTACGATGGTAGGTAACATAATGCGCCCTACTGCCCTGAGGGCAGCCTGATACCAGGTCCGCTGTCAGGCTTCGGTTCTGCACCTGCATCTGGCAACAAAATTGAATCATTTTTAAACAAAATGCTGCGCTCGCTACTACCAGATTCTGGCTGTGGCGCTGCAGGCTCACGTGCTATAGGTTCTGGAATTTTAGGTTCAGCGATTTCGGGCCTAGGCGTTTCCGGGGTCAATTCAATTTTTGCTGGCGTTTTTGCATCAGGCTCAACTTGTTTTTCAACTTCTTTAGATTTGGTTTGTTTTTCAACTTTTTCAGTAAAGCTCACCGCATATAAAGTGCCATCTTTTGTTTCTGCAATAAATTGTGATGGTTTGGTACCCGCGATAATTGACATGACAGGATCGCTACCCAATTGAATGCGCCCAACAAATTTACCTTCATCGCGACTTAACAAATGCACGTAGCCTTCAAAATCGCCCACAACAATCACGCCACCAGTTGGCAAAGGGACAGTGACACGTCGATTTGATAGCGCACCCTGACGCCAAAAGGTTTTACTTGTTTCATAATCGAGTGAGTAAACAGCCCCCAGCGAGTGCGCTACGAAAATCTTTCCTAAGTCTGCACTTAAGCCAGCGTAACTTGAAATATCACGATTCCACAGCACTTTGCCGCTTCTTCGATCAACCGCGGAAATTTTGCCTTGATACGCAACTGCATATACCAAAGGCCCATCTACTACAGGTAAACTGGTGATATCCGCAATACGCTCAATCTCTGTGACACCCTTGGGTTGCGCAATCGTGCTTTCCCAAAGTAATTTGCCGTTATCTGCACGAATAGCTACCAACTTACCGCCTGCAAATCCAGCGTATACTGCTCCACTATCCACCACCACGCCCACGCTGCTTCTTAGGGTTAGGGCTGGGTTAATACGCTCATATACCCATTTTCGGCTGCCATCAGCGGCATCTATACCGTAAATATGATTGTCGCCTGTACGTACAATAACCATGCCATCAAAATACCGCGGAACGCTCAAAATCTCACTCGAGACTTTTGATTTCCACAAAAACTTACCTGTCACATCATAAGCATGTACATATCCTTTATTGCTCCCCACAAGCACTGTACCTGAGCCAATACCCACACCTCCGCTAATCGGCTCGCCAATATTTTTACGCCAGATCTCGCGCCCATTATTTGCATCTAGTTTGACTAAATCACCTTCTGCATTGGCATCATAAATGGAATCAGCTTCTAATGCTGGTATATAGTCATATTTTTGCGTTTCACCAATATCACTTGACCAATCAATTTTAGTGACATAAGTGGTCTCAATATCTTCAAGCTCAGCCGGTGGATTTGCTATTTCCTCACCAAAAACTGTGTCAGTGACCAATTGTTTTATCTCGCCCACGGAACTACACGCAGCCAAATTAGAAATGGCAGCAAGGATAGCAACGACAAAAATAAATCGGGATACTTTAACAAAAGACATAATAACAACAGACATAGAGTAACACTTTCAACATTTAACAACTATATTAAACACCGAGTGACTCTAGTTTTTGCTGGGTGTATTGATGCATTCTACCTTTTTCATCAAGATGCGTTAATGCATTTTCAAAGGCTTTTTTTGCTTCTGCATTTTTTCCTTGTGCTAACAATACATCGCCTTGCAAGTTAAATTTTAAGCCTTCAAAGCCTTTATCTGAAATAGCAGCGAGCACTTTTGCTGCTTCATCGTAACTTTTTTCATCATACAAAATCTCTGCTAATTGCAAGCTAGCAATTGCTTGTACTGCAGTTTCTTTTGCATTTTTAATCGCCCACTCCAATTGCGATTTTGCACTTTTACTATCATTTGCAGCAAAATTTGCTTTAGCGGCAAACACTGCGGCACGGCCAGCGTATGGCGTGCCAGAAAAATCTTCCATTAATGTTGCAGATTTTGTTTTTATATCAGCAGTTTTTGTAATATCTGTGACGGTTAACTCTTGATACAAAGCAGATGCTTCAACAGCTTTTTTACTTTGGAAATATTGATACCCTTGCCAAACTGAATAAGCAACCAATGCTGCCAACACGATATTGGTGACCATATTGCCATGCTTTTTCCACCATGCTTTAAATTCATCTATCTGCTCTTGTTCTTCTAAATCGTATGCCATACTTCTCTCTCTAAAAATCTAATTTACGGCCGTTTCAAGCCTATTACTAAAAAATATTAAGCCGCTTTGCGACCAGGTATTGCACTTAGTAAATGCTGTGTATATTCCTGTTGCGGCGCGCGATACACATCATCTACTTTGCCAATCTCTACAATTTTGCCTTTGTTCATCACCACAATATCGTCTGCGATATGTCTAACCACTCGTAAATCATGGCTAATGAAAATATAACTTAACGCCATTTCATGCTGCAATTCTTTTAACAGCAATAAAATCTGCGCTTGCACCGATACGTCTAGCGCAGAAACCGGCTCATCGCACACAACCACTTTTGGTTGTAATACCAATGCGCGCGCAATCCCAATACGTTGACGCTGCCCACCCGAGAACTGGTGCGGGTATTTTTCTGCATCCGATGCTTGCAAACCAACGCGGGTTAACATTTGCATGGTTTTTTCTTTTTGCTCGGCGACAGATCCCAATTTGTGAATCAATAAGCCCTCGCCCACAATTTCGCCCACTTTCATGCGCGGGTTGAGCGATGCGAACGGATCTTGAAATACCATTTGCAAGTTTTTACGCTGTTGGCGCAATGCGTCTTTATCGATTTTAGCGAGTTCAATGCCGTCAAATATAACTTCGCCACTATCAAAAGGGTGCAATTGTAACAGACAACGCGCTAAAGTGGATTTTCCGCTACCAGATTCGCCCACAACGGCTAAGGTAGTACCCGTACGCAATTGCACACTAACATCGTCTAAGGCCTTGATTTGGCAGGTACCAAAGCCAAAACGTCCACTGCGCTGCGTGTAGGTTTTAACGAGGTGATTTGCCGATAAAATGATACCTGCTGAATTCTCTTGGCTCATGCTACTTGCTCCAGCCAACTATAATCAATCGGTTTTAATTCTTTCAAGCCTTCTGCATCGGGTACGCAAGCAAGCAGCGCCTTGGTGTATGGGTGTTGTGGATGATTAAGCACTTGCTCACGCGTGCCCGTTTCAACAATTTCGCCTCTAAACATTACGATCACGTCATCTGCAATATCGGCTACCACGCCAAAATCATGAGTAATAAAGAGCATGGCCATGTTCATACGTGTTTTTAGTTCATCCAATAATTTCAGCACTTGCGCTTGCACGGTGACATCTAGCGCGGTGGTTGGCTCATCGGCGATTAATAATGCAGGCTCGCAAGCAATGCTCATGGCAATCATCACGCGCTGACGCTGACCACCAGAAAGCTCATCAGGGTAGCTATTGGCGCGCTCTGGCGGAATGCCCACTTGCGTTAATAATGCCGCGATTTTGTCTTTAAGAGTCGTACCTTTTAAACCTAAATGAGCAGTCAAAGGCTCGCCAATTTGATAGCCCACCGTTAACACGGGATTTAGCGAGGTCATGGGCTCTTGAAAAATCATGCCAATTTTAGCCCCACGGATTTTTTGCATGGCCTGATTATCCAGTTGGCTGATCTCTTGCCCCTGAAAAACCACACTACCATTTGTGTTTAACTGCTTGGACAATAGCCCCATA
This sequence comes from Methylotenera sp., assembly GCA_027487055.1. Classification (GTDB taxonomy): domain Bacteria; phylum Pseudomonadota; class Gammaproteobacteria; order Burkholderiales; family Methylophilaceae; genus Methylotenera_A. The sequence goes on from JAIYEJ010000015.1 coordinate 5,355, forward strand.
ATGGTCAACGCGGTGAGGCTTTTACCGCTGCCCGACTCACCCACGATGCAGGTAGTTTTACCTTGAGAAAGCGTCAAAGCTATATTTTTCACCAAAAAACGAGTTAAGTCATTTTTAGGTGTGACGTTTAAATTCGCTATTTTTAAAATTTCAGTCATTATTCGATGTTGTAAACAATGGTCACTACCACTCTTGCCGTTTTATCTATCGTGGATTTATCATTAATACCGCCGTAACTGTTATCAGTGTCATCATTGTTTTTACCTACTGGCAAAATATAAAACGCGCCTTGACTGGCTGATTTCATCACACCCACTTTTACGCCATCTTGCTTCACAAATTCAGTGGCACGTGCGCGCGCATTTTTGGTGGCATCGGCAATTAAAGACATTTTGACCGACTCTAAATCGCTGACTAAATAATTAGGGGGCAGTGCTGAAACAGGATGATTCTCGGCCTTAAGTTGTAAAAACGCTTTGTTGGCTGCCGTGATTTTAGCTAACTCTTTGGTGCTAATGCGAATGGTTTGGTAGGCATCGAAACCTTTTTGAATTTGACGTGGTGTATCTTTAATAAATATCTCTTCGTAATGCGGGTTTATCGTCTCGATATCTGCAGTAATATTTTCAGTCGCAAATCCTTGTTTGGCTAGAAATGCTTCGACCACTTTTCGCTCTTTTGCCACAGCTTGCAAAGCCTCTGCTTGGGTTTCTGCAGTGACATCCACGCTAATCGACCATTCGGCCGAATCAGCTTTAATTGGCTTTTCTGCCAAGCCTTTCACCGTAATATTTTGTTGCCCTGCCACTGCACGTTTGGCTTGCACGCCTAATATAAAAGCAGCACTCGCCATGCCAATCGCCAATAACAAGCCCAGCACAATAATGGCGTTGGAAAATTGTTTATTTTCATTCATGAACCATCCCCAATAATGTGGCAACTTCTGCTAGTTTACAACGTTTTTGCTCTCCCGCTTGCAATAAAGGCTTGAGTGAAATTTCGTTCAACGCGGCTTCATCGTCGCCTAAAATGGCCGCAAATCGCGCGCCGCTTTTATCGGCTTTTTTCATTTGTGATTTAAAACTACCGCCACCTGCGTGTAACACTACTCTTAAACCCTCGCTACGTAAGGCTTCTGCCATGCCAAACGCTTTTTGCTCGGCTAGTTCACCAACATTCACTAAATAAATATCTGGAACATTATTTGCTGTTACGCCGTATTCTTGCATTAGTAAAAACACTCGCTCTAAGCCAATACCAAAGCCACAAGCAGGCGTGGCACTGCCACCCAAACGCTCCACTAATGTATCGTAACGGCCACCACCCGCAATGGTACCTTGTGCGCCTAGTTTAGTCGTAACCCATTCAAACACAGTACGGTTGTAATAGTCTAAACCGCGCACCAAACGGTGGTTAATGGTGTAAACGATGCCCGCATCTGCTAGTAATTGACAAAGCTTTTCAAAATGGGTTCTCGAAGCCTCACCCAAACAGTCCATGAGTTTAGGTGCTGACTCGCACATGGCTTGCATGCGCGGGTTTTTGGTATCCAAAATGCGCAGCGGATTGGTATGCAAACGGCGTTTTGCGTCTTCATCCAACAAATCCGTATGTTGCTCAAAATACGCAATCAAGTTTTGACGATACGCTAAGCGCTCATCTGCATCCCCTATGCTATTAATTTGCAGTTCCACATCTACAATACCTAGCTCACGCCATAATCTTGCCAACAAAATTATTTGTTCAGCATCGACTTCAGCTGCATCAAAGCCAAACGCTTCACAACCAATTTGGTGAAACTGGCGTTGGCGGCCTTTTTGTACGTTCTCGTGCCGAAACATCGGCCCCATGTACCACAAACGCTGTGAGCCGTTGTAGGTGAGATTGCTCTCAATCACCGCACGCACGCAACCTGCTGTGCCTTCTGGGCGCAAAGTGAGTTTGTCGCCATTGAGCGAATCTGTCCACGCGTACATTTCTTTTTCCACAATATCCGTGTGCTCACCCACGCTGCGCACAAACAAATCGGTGGTTTCCACAATGGGCATTCGAATATTATTGTAGCCATACTGACTTAAAATATGACGGGCGGTATCTTCTAGCTTGAACCAGAGCGGTGTTGCTTCTGGCAAAATATCGTAGAAGCCTTTGATGCTTTGAATTTTGGTCTGATTTTTATCTGCCATATTGACTACTTTGATGCATTCATTTTAGTTAGTTTGATTTGCTTGATCTACGAGCAAAAATCAATACCCTGAATAGCACATAGATATTGGCTTGCAGAGCATCGATTTTGATGTGCATGAATTTTGGTCTATTTTAGACATGTTCAACAGACCGAATAGGAATCACTTTCGGCGTGACTACGGTGCGCAGTTTTCCACCTTCTGCATAATTTTTTTGCACGTATTCTTCTACAATTGCCTGAAACTCTTGTGCAATATGGTCACCTTTGAGCGTCACTGTTTTTTCGCCATCTACAAACACTGGAGCAACGGGCGTCTCGCCTGTGCCGGGCAAGCTAATGCCGATATTCGCAAGTTTAGATTCGCCTGGGCCATTGACCACGCAACCCATCACAGCAACACTCATGTCCTCTACCCCTGGGTAGCTTTTACGCCAAACAGGCATTTGCGTACGCAAATAAGTTTGAATTTGCATGGCAAGCTCTTGGAAATATGTTGATGTGGTACGACCACAGCCAGGGCAAGCCGTTACCAAAGGCGTAAATGAGCGAATGCCCATGGTTTGCAAGATTTCTTGCGCAACAACGACTTCTTTGGTGCGAGATTCATTTGGCTCTGGAGTGAGACTCACACGAATTGTATCGCCGATGCCTTCTTGCA
>JAIYEJ010000235.1 GCA_027487055.1 Methylotenera sp.
AGCAACTTAATCTGCCTTTTGATGCCTCCAAAGTGTTGCATATTCCCACATCTGTAACTGTGACGGCAGGCAAGTTAAACCCTCAAAATAGTCAGTATGTGCTTAATCTAATCACGCATGCCATTGATGGCTGCCTAAGTAATCAATTTGATGCGATGGTTACTGCCCCAGTTCACAAAGGGGTGATTAATGATTCTGGCATTGCGTTTAGCGGGCATACGGAATTTATCGCAGAGTATACAAACACGTCTCAAGTTGTGATGATGCTGGTTGGTGGTCAAGAATCAAACCCGCTACGCGTCGCATTAGCAACAACCCATTTAGCGTTGAAAGACGTTCCTGATGCTATCAATAAACAAAATCTTGAAGCTACAATTCGCATTTTACACAAAGACTTAACGAGTAAATTTGGCCAAAAAAATCCACACATCTTGGTTGCAGGGCTTAATCCACATGCAGGCGAAGATGGGCATTTAGGCATGGAAGAAATTGAAATCATTAATCCAGTGCTGAATAAGTTGCGAAAAGAAAGTATGTGGCTTACAGGTGCATTGCCGGCCGATACACTGTTTACTGATAAATACTTGCTTCAGGCAGATGCTGTACTTGCAATGTATCACGACCAAGGGTTACCTGTGCTAAAACACGCGAGCTTTGGCTCGGGGGTTAATGTTACTTTAGGTTTGCCTATTATTCGCACATCAGTCGATCACGGCACAGCCTTAGATTTGGCGGGCACGGGCAATATTGATATTGGCAGCATGCAAGCTGCAATTGATTTGGCGATTGAATTATCTAATCAATAATTAGGTAAAAATGCTCATGAAACATATTGCAAAAAAAAGATTTGGACAAAACTTCTTAACTGACCAATCAATAATCACAAGCCTGATAGATGCAATTAATCCAAAACCTGATGAGATTATCGTAGAAATTGGGCCCGGCCTAGGGGCACTGACGAAACCTTTATTAGCAAAAATAAATCACTTAAATGTGATTGAGATTGACCGCGATATTGTGTCATGGATGCAAAATGAATATCAAAAACCTGCTTATGCCCACAATATTATTGATGTGCACAATATCGATGCACTTAAGTTTGAGTTTAAAACGCTAGGCAATCCTATTCGAGTTGTGGGCAATCTCCCTTACAATATTTCCACCCCCATTTTATTTCATTTGTTAGAGAATCTAGCATGCATTACTGACATGCATTTTATGCTGCAAAAGGAAGTGGTAGAACGCATGGTGGCTGAGCCTTCCACGCCAGAATATGGTCGACTTAGCGTAATGTTGCAGTATTATTTACAGATGGAATACTTAATCACTGTTCCGCCTGAAAGCTTTGAACCTGCCCCTAAAGTTGAGTCTGCTTTTGTGCGTTGTGTGCCACATGCAACAACACCTTATGTGGCAAAAGATGTCAGTTTGTTTTCAAAAATAGTCTTAGCTGCTTTTGGTCAGCGTCGTAAAACAATACGTAATACCTTGAAAGACTTTTTAAACGACCATGACTTTATCGCATTAAATTTGGATTCACAACTTAGGGCCGAAAACCTTTCTACCCAACAATTTGTCTCGATTAGTAATTACGTCAGCACCCAAAAATAAACTTTACATTAAGTTTTTACTGACGATTTCAAGGCTAAAGCTGCCTTTATTCTCTCAATTGAGTTGACCTATACCAGATTATATTTGTGGTATGTGTATACACGAATAGAGGACGCAATGGCGGCACCTTCAAAAATACGCCTCGGTGAACTACTCGTCCAGAACGATTTAATTTCTGCCGACGTATTAATTAATGCATTAGATGAACAAAAACGCACAGGCAAAAAACTTGGTCGCATATTTGTGGATGGTGGTTATGTAACAGAAATACAAATTTCTGAAGCTTTGGCTCGTCAGTTAAAAATTGAATATATCGATTTGCAACAATATGACACAAGACCAGAAATTATCGCCAAATTACCTGAAGCGCAAGCAAGACGCTTTAGATGTGCAGTGCTTGAAGACAGAGGCACGAGCTATTTGGTTGGCATGGTTGATCCTACCGATATTTTTGCTTACGACGAAATCGTACGAATTCTACGTAAAGATATTGACCTTGCAGTCATTCAAGAAGGTTCACTATTACAACTGATTGATCGTAGCTATCGACGCACCAGTGAAATTTCGACGCTTGCCTTAGAGCTCGGTGAAGACTTGGGTGATAATTCGATTGATTTCTCCTCTATTGCTGATGCAAAAAATGCAGAAGAAGCGCCTGTTGTAAAATTATTACAGACAATTTTTGAAGATGCAGTGCAAGTAAGAGCATCAGACATTCACATTGAGCCACAAGAAGGAAAACTGCACATACGCTTTAGAATCGATGGCGTGATGCATTTTCAAACTCAATCTGAATTAAAAATCGCATCGGCTTTAGTGTTGCGTTTAAAGCTTATGTCTGGCTTAGATATTTCAGAAAAACGTCTTCCGCAAGATGGTCGTTTTGCAGTCAAAGTAAAACAGCAAGCAGTTGATGTACGTATTTCTACTATGCCTACTCAGTATGGCGAATCAGTCGTGATGCGCTTACTGATTCAAAATAGTAATAGCTTTACGCTTGAAAGCCTAGGCATGCCTAGTGAAATGTTAGTACGTTTCCGCAAGTTAATTCATAGACCCAGCGGTATGGTGCTAGTTACTGGGCCTACTGGCAGCGGAAAAACAACAACCCTTTATGCGGCGCTCAACGAACTTAATTCGAATTCAAACAAAATTATTACAGTAGAAGACCCTGTCGAATATCGCCTGCCAGGGATTAACCAAGTGCAAGTGAATGAAAAAATCGATTTAGATTTTTCACGTGTGTTGCGCTCTACCTTAAGGCAAGACCCAGATATTGTCCTTATTGGTGAGATGCGCGATCAAGAAACAGCACAAATAGGTTTACGCGCTGCGATGACAGGGCATTTAGTACTTTCTACTTTACATACCAATGACGCAATAAGCTCACCTATTCGCATGATAGACATGGGTGCACCGCGATTTATGGTTGCGATGTCTATTGTAGCTGTAATTGCGCAACGTTTAGTCAGATTAATTTGCGATAACTGCATAGAGCAACATGTGCTTAGCCCTGCAGAAAACGGTTGGTTACTACAAGAGTTAGGTCAAGACATTAATGAACATCTTTATGTGCATGGTAAAGGTTGCAGCAAATGTAATGGAACAGGTTATATAGGTCGCGTAGGAGTATATGAACTACTTGAAATGAATAACGCGCTGGTTGACGCCGCAAATCAACCAGACCCAGATCATTTTATTAAACTTGCACGGCAACAAATGGTAGGTAAAACATTGCGCAAAAGTGCAGTAGATTTGGTAATACAAAAGAGAACTACGGTTGCCGAAGCAATGCGTATTAGCAACGAGTTTGATGATTATTAAAAATGCCTACTTTTAAATATACTGGCCGAGACTTAAGTGGCAGCTTAGTACAAGGCACGCTAGATAGTGAAAATAGTAACGCGCTAGCAAGTTTACTGTTTAGCCGCAATATCACGCCGCTAGAAATCAATCCACAAATAGAAGCAACTTCAAGCAAGAGTGTATCAATGACATTCTTTGAAGAAAAAATTGAAACCATTGATGTCATGCTGTTTAGTAGACAAATGTACACCTTACTAAAAGCTGGCATCCCAATCATGAATGCACTTAACGGGTTGCAAGCTTCAACTAAAAACAAAACCTTCTCTATTGTTGTAGGCAACATTCGCGAAAGCCTCGGCAGTGGACGTGAGTTATCTTCTGCATTAGCGCAACATCCAAAAGTATTTTCTAATTTTTATGTCAATATGGTACGTGTGGGTGAGACCACAGGCATGCTAGATGCTGTATTTATGCGCTTATTCGATCACCTAGAATTTGAGCGTTTCATGCACGACCAAATTAAATCTGCATTACGCTATCCTACTTTTGTCATTATCGCGATGGCTGTCGCAATAATTGTGGTGAATCTATTTGTAATCCCAGCATTTGCCAAAGTTTTTCAAAGCTTTGGTGCTGAGTTACCCATCCTAACACGCGCATTACTAAGCTTTTCAAAGTTTATGGTGGCTTTTTGGCCAGTCATCCTGATTGGCACCATAGGGGCGATTTTTCTATTTAAAAAATACATTAACACCCGCATTGGAAAGTACAAATGGGATAGTTTTAAATTAAAAACACCACTTGCTGGAAAGATTATTCACAAGGCGACCATGGCAAGATTTGCTAGAAGCTTTGCTTTATCCAGCAAAAGTGGCGTGCCGATTACGACAGGGCTAAAGTTAGTAGCACAAACTGCCGATAACGATTATATCTCGAGCAAAATTGATGAAATGCGCGCTAGTGTAGAGCGTGGCGAAAGCATTCTACGCACGGCTACCAACAGCGGTGTTTTTAATCCTGTTGTACTACAAATGATTGCAGTGGGCGAAGAGTCTGGTTCATTGGATGACTTGATGCAAGAAGTCGCGGACATGTATCAGCGCGATGTGGAATACGAAATTAAAACACTGGGTGCGCAGATTGAACCTATTTTAATCGTGTTTTTAGGCGTCATGGTGTTGGTTTTAGCGTTGGGAATTTTCTTGCCAATATGGGATTTGGGCAATATCGCTTTGCACAAAAATTAGAAAAATGATGCAGAGAGTCCCTTCATCAAGGTATGCGAAAACTGCACATCGGTTCAATTTTTTGGTGACTTTGAGTGTGATTGGCCTATTAGGAACATGGCTTTTGCATAGCTTAAATGATGCACATGCTGATATTGAAAAAGTAATGTTTGAAACAGAGTTAAGTAACCTAAGGCTTAGTATTACTGAGGTTTGGGTTCTAAAAAGTATAGAAAATAAACCGCTTAATTTGGCAAAACTTACTAATAGCAACCCGATGTTGCTGATTGCAGAAAAACCAAAAAACTATGTTGGTGAAAGTGCGCAAACACCAAAAAAAGATGAAGCAATTTGGTATTTTGATACGCAGAAAAAATGTTTGATTTATGTGTTTAAAGATGGTCGGCAAGCCGCTTATAAGCTTGCTGGCTTAACAGGATTAACTTTAGTTAGATGAGAAATAACCTATTTTTGAAAGGAAACAACATGTTGAATAAATCTAAAGGTTTTACTTTGATTGAATTGGTCGTTGTGATTGTGATTCTTGGTATTTTGTCTGCAGTCGCACTGCCACGCTTTACAAGCTTACAACGTGATGCTCGTATTGCCAAATTAAATGCCGCTAAGGGCAGTGTAGCAGCTGCATCCGCTTTGCTCCATGCAACTGTACTCGCAAAAAACAATATTGCAGATGCTGCTGTATGCCCTGGTACGGCAATCATCGCAAACAATAGTAATGGCGCAACAGGTACCTTATGTACTGAAAACGGTGTAATTAACTTGGTGAATGCTTACCCAGATGTTACGGCAATTGGTACTGCGGGCATTCTTTCAGCTGCTGGCATAACCACCACATTTAACCCAACTTTGGCGCAACTACAAGCTGAAGGCTATAACTACACTTCTACGGCTACGGATGGCACTTTCCAAATTCAAGGTGCAACGGCACCAGCAACCTGCCAATTCACTTACATAGAACCAACGGTTGCTAACAGTGCGCCTGTGATTACACCTGTGATTACTACCGGCTGCTAAATTTATAGATTAATTTTTTTCCAGTAGCATTTTTTTATTTTTTTAAGGAGCAGTTGAAATGAAGCATCAACAATTTGGTCGTCAACAACTTAGACATCAACAATCGGGCTTTACACTGGTTGAGTTAGTTGTAGTTATCGTGATTTTAGGCATTTTGGCAGCAACTGCTTTGCCAAGATTTATCAACTTAACAAGTGATGCACGTATTTCATCCGTAAACGGGATGGCAGGAGGGTTACGTTCCGCTGTAGGGGTAGTTCAAGCACGCTTTTTTGCTACAGGTACTAACTCTAGTCCAGTAACTATGGTGGATGGTACAACCGTAGCAGTAGCCACTACTTCTGGCATACCAACGGGTGCAGCTGCTGGTATCGGCAATGCACTACAATCTATTGAAGGCTTTACACCTGATTACACAACCGCTACAGCAGTGATTTTTCAACCGACATCTGGAGGTAATGCTACTACATGTCGCGCTAGATACAATGGTACAACAGGTGCGGTTGATGTAGTTACTACTGGCTGTTAATCATAACCCTTAGGCTTATAGCACTAAGTACGAAACAAGTTTAGGGATATTTATAGTTAGGCAGATCTCATGCGGCGAGAATATGGATTCACAATCGTAGAACTCGTCGCTGTGATGGTGATTCTTGGCATTATTGCAGCTATTAGCGCCCCACGTTTTGTAGGGGTAGATGCGTTTGATGCGCGCGGCAGTTATGGTACATTAACTGCTGCCTTACGCTATGCGCAAAAGACTGCGATTGCGCAACGCAGAACTGTTTATGCGAACGTAAACACATCTATACGCACGGTTTGTCTGGGTTATACCAGCAACTGCAGCTCTGCTGTAATTGACCCAGCAACACAAGCTGCATATGCAAAAACGCTCTCAAGTAATGTCACGATTAGTACATCTGCAAGCACCATTGGGTTTGATGGCTTAGGCAGACCTGTGCCTAACGCAGCCTCAACACTTACCATTCAAAATGCTGTTGTGCCCAGCGAATCTACCCGCACCATTACTGTTGAGCAGGACACTGGCTATGTTCGGTAATATGCCAAATTTTAATAAACAGCTTGGTGTCACTTTAGTCGAACTTGTGATTTTTATTGTTATTGTGAGCGTGGCACTTGTTGGCGTGCTAAAAATACTAGAGATTACCAATCGAGGTAGTGCCGACCCGCTTGTTCGTAAACAAGCGCTATCGATTGCAGAGTCACTGTTGCTAGAAATCCA
>JAIYEJ010000213.1 GCA_027487055.1 Methylotenera sp.
CATGCCTTAGATGCTGCATTCGAGGTAGTGCCCTTCTCAAAAGCTCAACAAAAAGAGTGTTTGGCATTTTACAATCCGCAAAAAGAATTATTTCTAGTTTTCGCTGACCCATTTGATGAAGGTATCAGAGACTGGGCTTTAGAAAGTATTAAAGAGCCTTTCACTTGGAGACTTGCACACCGCTCTGACATTGTTGCTTTCCTCGCGTCACATGAAGAAACGATGCGTGCAATGGATGGGATTTCATCTGTCTCAAAAAATGAAGATGACAATTTAGATGCATCAGTTATTCATTTGTCTTTTAAGACTATCAGCCAAGACACCAATCCTATTGTAAAGTTAGTTAACTCTACCTTGTATGATGCTTTGAAATCTGAGGTAAGTGATATTCATTTTGAATGCACAAACTCTGGATTGATTATTAGATATAGAATAGACGGTGTGATGGCAACTGTAGGCGGCATTCAAGGGCAAGAAAACGCAGACCAAGCCATTTCACGTATAAAAGTAATGGCACAACTCGACATTTCAGAACGCAGAATCCCTCAAGATGGCCGTTTTAAGGTGGTTGTGCAAGGTAGAGACGTAGACTTTCGTGTATCTGTGATGCCCAGTAATTTTGGCGAAGATGCAGTATTGCGTGTGCTAGATAGAAAATCTCTGTCGGATGAATCAAAGGGATTGAGCTTACAAAGTTTAGGATTTAATCCAAAAATTATCACTCAATTCCGCAGACTTGCGTTAGAACCATATGGGATGGTACTCGTCACAGGCCCTACAGGTAGCGGTAAAACAACTTCACTTTATGCTGCCATTTCTGAAGTCAATACCGGACAAGATAAAATTATCACCATTGAAGACCCTGTTGAATATCAACTTTCGGGGGTCTTACAAATACCTGTAAATGAAAAGAAAGGGCTTACATTCGCGCGAGGCTTACGCTCTATTTTACGTCATGACCCAGATAAGATTATGGTGGGTGAAATTCGCGACTCAGAAACTGCACAGATTGCTGTTCAAGCCGCGCTCACAGGTCACTTAGTGTTTACCACCGTGCATGCGAATAATGTACTAGACGTCATTGGGCGTTTTATGCACATGGGTGTAGACCCGTATAACTTCGTTTCAGCAGTCAATGGCATTATGGCACAGCGGCTGATACGGTTGATTTGCTCTCACTGCGCAGAAGCCTATGAGCCTAGCCTAGAATTGTTAGAAGAATCAGCAATTACCCCAGCGGAAGCAAAAAAAATTAACTTTAAGTTTGCAAAAGGTTGTGGGCATTGCAGAGGCACAGGTTATAAAGGTCGTAAATCAGTAGCAGAATTATTAGTATTAAATGATGAACTTCGCGAAATGATAGTTACGCGCGTACCGATACGCCAACTTAAAGAAGCCGCAAAAAAAAGTGGGATGATTACGATACGTGAAGCAGCCCTTGAAGCTGTAAGCCAAGGAATTACAACATTACAGGAGATTAATCGTGTCACTTTTGTGGCCTAATCAACATCAATTGCTAGTGGCAATTGGCGCACAACAATTGTGTCTAATAATGCGTAAAGGTTTTTCAAAAAAAATAGTCGCAAAACATCATGAAAGCTATGAAAAATTAGCCTCTGAACCACCTTGGAAGCTTGGAATTCAACGACTAGATATTCGATTAGAAGCGCTAGAATTGCCTGAAAACTCGCAAATCTCTTTGACAATAGCAAGCGATTTAGTCCGATATGTTATTTTGCCAGGACATGAGATTGCAATGAGTTCAGATGAAAAATTAGGCTATGCACTCGCATCTTTCCGTGAGATTTATGGTGCTGCTGCTGATAGCTGGAAGATTAGTATTGATGATACAGCACCGACACAACCATCACTTGCATGTGCAATTGACTTGTCTATGTATGAAGCAATTATTGAACTAGAGCAAAAATACAAATTAAAATTAAAATCAGTACAACCTTATCTAATGACTACTTTTAATAAGCTTTTTTCAAGCATTAAAAAAGCTAATGCTTCATTCGTAATAATTGAACAAACCCGCATGGCTACACTGTTTTTACAAAATGGCATATGTCAACAGGTGTATATTGAAAAATTCACCAATGATTGGCAAGCTAGTTTAGAAGAAACATTATCAAGATATCAATTATTAACAAATCAGCCATCAAAAGAATTGATGATTTATGCTCCAATATTAAACAGCATTAAAAATGAGCCATCTAACAGATTTTCACATAAGCGCTTAAGCGTTAAAACAAGCAATGATGCGCTTCACTCTGACTTTGCTATGCTGGAGACATTAGCATGAGTCAAAAGCTTAATCTAGATTTTGCTGAAAACAATTCTTTTTCTTTGCAGAATTTCAACGCAATTAATTTTCTTATACTAATCATAAGTCTTCTTATAACAGCTTATACAATGTTAGCTTATCAAGCCAAAGCAGATCAATATAACAAATTACAAGTTGAATTGGCAAAAATTCAACCTAAAAAAAATCCAGATCAAGCTACTCAAAATATAGAAAAAATACCTGATGCAGAATTAAAGCAAATAAGCGAAGTAGTGAATGACTTAAGTACACCTTGGAATGAGTTACTTGAAGAATTGGGTAAAGTAGAAATGCTTGATGTAGCATTGATAAGTCTAGAGCCCAACAAAAAAAAGCAACAACTAGTCATTAGTGGTCAAGCCAAGAATATACTGGCAGCACTTAGCTATATTGAAGCTTTAGAGAACCTTCCTATGCTGTCACAAGTATTTTTGCAAAAACATACCGTTGATCAGTTAGACCCCTTTAAACCTGTTGCTTTTACGATAGTGGCAAAATGGTCATGAACAATTCTAAACTCGATTACGCATACTGGTATTTATCCTATTATGCAAAAAAAATTGGTTCTTGGGGCTTAATTGGGCTTAGCTTAATCATATTGAGTTTCTTTTTTTATACATCAGAAAGTCCCAAAATAGACGCGCTTATAAAAGAAACTCAAGCCACAGATCGGAAGAGC